>CALKKN010000044.1 GCA_937995275.1 uncultured Lysobacterales bacterium
GCAGCGGCGTGGTGCGCCAGGCGATGACCAGCGGCAAACGCGCCATCTGCGCCGGCCCCGGCAACCCGCCGGTGGTGGTCGACGAGACCGCCGACCTCAAACACGCCGCGCGCAACATCGTCGCCGGCGCCTCGTTCGACAACAACATCGTGTGCACCGACGAGAAGGAGGTCTTCGCCGTCGAGAGCATCATCGACAAGCTGTTGCGGCACATGCGCCGGCACGGCGCCTACCTGCTGACGGATGGCGAACTGCGCCGGGTGGAAGAGGCGATCTTCAGCGAGCAGCGCGGGCCGCGGCGGCACGCGGTGGTCGAGAAGGATCTGATCGGCAAGAACGCGAACGAGATCCTCGCACGGGCCGGCATCTCCTGCGGCGGCGACCCGCCGCTGTTGGTGGCGCGGGTGCCGAACGAACACCCACTGGTCTGGACCGAACAGATGATGCCGGTGCTGCCGGTCACCCCGGTGCCCGATGTCGATACCGGCATCGCGCTGGCCAGGGAAGCCGAACACGGCTACGGACACTCGGCCGGTATGTACTCGCGCGACATCGACGCGCTGAGCCGCATGGCGCGCACCATCAACACCAGCATCTTCACCAAGAACGGCCCCTTTTACGCCGGCCTGGGCAAGGGCGGAGAAGGACACAGCAGCTTCACCATCGCCAGCCCCACCGGCGAGGGCCTGACCGGGCCGGTCGCCTTCAGCCGCCTGCGGCGCTGCGTGCTGGTCGATCACTTCCGTATCGTCTGATACGAAATGCAGCAAAAGAAGCGACACGGGGCCATGGCGTTATTGGAATTCGACACCGTCGCGGCCGGCATTCTGGCCAGCGACCACATGGTCAAGCGCTCGCCCATCGCCCTGCTGCGCTGCGGCTCGATCCACCCGGGCCGCTACCTGGCCCTGGTCGGCGGCAGCGTGGCCAGCACCGAGGAGGCGTACGCGGCCGGGGTGGCGATCGGCGAGGCGCAGGGCGCCCTGAGCGACCGCGTATTCCTCGGCGACGTCCATCCCTACCTGCATGACGCGGTGCTCGGCACGCGCTGCGTCCTCGAAGGCGCCGCCCTGGCGGTGGTGGAAACGCGCTCGTCGCCCGCGTTGCTGCAGGCGGTGGACGCCGCGGTCAAGAGCACCCCGGTGATGCTCTGCGAGGTGCGCCTGGGCGACGATCTGGGCGGGCACGCGCTGGCGCTGATGGGCGGCGACCTGTCCGATGCCGAGACCGCGCTCGAGATCTGCGCCGAGCGGGCCGGCGACCGGCTGCTGACGCGGACCCTGATGCCGCGGCTCGATCACGACCTGCGCGCGCTGCTCGACCAGGGTACGCTGTTCGGCGGCTGCCCGGCCCACGAGCCCGCCGCCGCCGAATACCCCGAGGAGGTGGCATGCTCCTGGGACGGGTAATCGGGACGGTGGTTCCGGCCACGCAGGTGGACGGCCTGTCCGCCACGCCGTTTCTCTGGATCCAACCGCTCGACCGCGGGGGGCGGCCCGAAGGCGAGCCGCTGGTCTGCGCAGATCCCACCCGCATGGCGGGCCCCGGGCAGATCATCTACTGGGTGGCCAGCCGCGAGGCCGCGCTGGCATGCGATCCGTGGTTCGTCCCGGTTGACGACGCCATCGTCGGCCTGGTCGACGAGGTGCGGAACTACGCACCGGAGGAACTGGCGGGGGAGGAACTGGAAACGTGATCCTCGCCCGCATCACCGGCAGCGTCGTATCGACCATTCACCACCCCATCGTCGATGGCCGCAAGCTGCTGCTCGCCGAACGGCTGGATGAGGCCGGGAAGCCCACGGGCGGTTATCTCATCGCCCTCGATGCGATCGGGGCCGGCCGGGGCGAGACCGTGCTGATCATCGATGAGGGCAACGGCGCCCGCCAGATACTCGCAGACGACAGCGCGCCGGTGCGTTCGATGGTGGTCGGGATTGTCGACGAGGTTGAGCTCGCCCCGGAAAAAGGCGCCTGATCGAGCTGAAAGTCGTGCCACTCCCACCACGATGCCCCCTGCCGAGGCAGGGGGTGGACAGTTGTCGCGGGTGACCTACTGCCGTTGTCAGCTGCCCGGCACGAAGGACTCCAGCCGGAACAGGTCGGCGTTGATTTCCTGCTGCCGCTGGCGCAGCGGGTAGGTGTCGTTGGTCAGCCAGCGCTCCAGGAGATTGACGTAGAACGGGCTCCCGAGCACGCCGCTCTGCCCGCCGGGCAGGCTTGACCGGCCCTCGATGCGCCGGGGGCCGTCGACCGGCTCGCCGACGTAGCGGCGCACCGGCCCGCTGCCGAACATGAATTCGTCGGCGTCGTCGGCGCGGGACGAGTGGCTCGAGGCGTCGACCACGCCGAAGCCTCCGTCCACCGGAATGCCCGGAAGGTCCGGCAGAGGCGGCGGGAAGGCGCCGCCGGCCGGCGGGATGTCAAAGGGTGAACCCAGCGGGTGGTCGAGCACGATCCGATGCAGCCGGCCCCACCGGTAGTCTTCCTGGTCGGTCGAGTTGCCGAATGCGGATTCGAAGGCTGGGCCGGCCAGCAGGTCGAGGGCATCGGCCAGGCTCTGGAGCAGGATGATATCCCGTCGCGCGAAAGGATCAGCCACTCCCGGAACTGCCAAGAAGTCCAGCCCCGAGGCGCCGACGCCTTGATTGGTGTCGAAGTTGTCGATCAGGTTGCGCAGCGCGGTCATGGATTGCGCGCTACCGGGGCCGGGTACCGGGACTGGTAAAGTTTCGAGGGTGGTGTCGATGGTGTTGCGGATCATCTGGCCTCGCCACACCGAGTAGATCGTGGCCGCGACACTGGCCGCGATCTCGTCAGCGTCAGGCGGTGTGAGCATGCCGTCAAGCTCGTGCCCGTCGTAGCCCTCGGGGATGCCGGTCGGGGTCGAGAAATCCCATGCCGCGAACCGCGCTACGGCCTCGGCAATCCGTGGATCGCCTCCTAGCGCTGCGAGCGACGGGTCGGCCCCCGGATCGGTCGCGTTGCTGAAGGCCTGGAGGATCGACGGCGTGAAGACCTGGGCGTCGAGCATGACCACGTCTGCCTGGATCGCCTGCATGTCATCCGCGGTTACCGGACCCGCAAGCAGCAGTTCCTCAAGGGCTTGCTCGATCCGGCCGGCGCGGGTGCCGATGGCGTACCCTGGGTTGAGGTAGTAGATCCCTCCGCCCGGGCGGAGCTGATTGAGTGGGTTGTTGTCGAGCGTGGTGCCAGCCGGGTCGTTGTTGGCGTTCACGAAGTATCCGGCCGGCGGATTGACCAACTGCGGCATCTCGTCGAAGGGCAGGATCTCGAAAGGCACGGCCTGCCCCGGCTGCGGCGCGGTCACCGGCAGCCACTCATTGCCGCCGGTCCCGTTGCGGATGAAGAAGGGCGGCAAGCCGTTGACGAAGCCGGCTTGCAGATCCTCACGCAGCGGCATCTCGGCGCTTGTGAAGTAGCCGATGTTGCCGTCGACGTCACCGTACACCCAGTTCTGCGAGCCGAAGTCGAAGAACTGAAGGCCTTCGATGAAGTCATCGAGGCTGGCGGACCGGTTCCAACGCCGAAAGGCTTCGAGCTCCCGGGTCCCGCTGAACCCGGTGTACTGCACGCTCAATCCGAAGCCGGCTGCGACATCGACCGCCACCAGCGGGCCGTTGTTGCGGCGCGGCACGATCAACACGGCTGGCGGAATGCCGCCGCCGGGTGGCGCGACCGCGAGGTCGTCGGGAATACCGTTGCCGACGAGGTTGAAGCGGAACAACTGCGGCAGCGGGATGACGTGCTCAGGCGCTCCCAGGTAGATGGTGCTCAGGCCGCTTGGCGAAGTCGCGTCAGGAACCAGCTGCTCCTGGTAGGTGTCGGTGACGTCCATCGGGTTGGTCGTCGCACCCCAGGTGATCCGCTGATTCTGGCCAATGATCACGTACGGCATGCCGGCGAAGCCGCTGCCGATCACGTCGAAGCCGTCGCGCACGGCGCGCAGGTGCACCTGATAGAAGGTCGCCGGCGTGTTCAGCGCGAGGTGCGGATCGTTGGCGATCGCCGGATCGCCGCTCTGGGTAAGGCTTCCGGAGACCGCCCACTCGTTGCTGCCCTGGGTCCGTTTACCGGGTTCGAGCGCCACCTCGAAGAGCGGCAGATCGCGCACCCGCTCGGCGTAAGCCCGGGCGAGCTCGAGCACCACCGGCGACAGACTTGCGGCTCCGGTTGCGGTCCGGTTCGACGTGGGGCTTGCATTCGCTGCCGGCGGGGCCGGAGCGGCGAATGGTGCTCCGCCTGTCGCGTCAGGGACCGTCGAAGCCGGATCGAAGGGCGCGCTCCGGAACATGTCCTCGAAGAACAGCGCGGTGCCGTCGAAGCCCAGCAATCCGCCCGCGGCTTGGTATGTCAGCAGCACCTCGGTCAGCCCGGTGTCGAGATCGAAGGACAGGCTGAACGCGTTCAGCTTGGCGATGACCAGGCTGTCGACCGGCGACCACGGCTCGAAGGTTGTCAGTTCGAGCAATCCGTATTCGGGCGGCAGCGGGTGGTTCGCCACCCAGGCGTTGACGCCCGCGGCATAGGCTTCGAGACCCGCGCGGGCCTCCTGCGACAGCAAGGGTAGCGATCGCTCGGCGGCTCTCCTCAGACCGATGGTCCTAAATTCGATATCGCTTGGCAGCCGGGACGGCCCGAGAAGCTCGGCCAGCGTCCCGCTGGCCTGACGACGCGTCATGTCCATCTGGAACAGGCGGTCCCTGGCGTGCACCCAGCCCTGCATCAGCAGCAGGTCGTGCTCGTTGTTGGCTTCGATGTGCGGGATCCCGTCAACGTCGGTGCGGACCCGTACCGGAGTTCGGAGGCCAGGAATATTGATCGGTTTCATTGCCGTTTCCGGCGCGCTCGCAGGCGTTGGGTCGGTCGGACCGGCAGTCTGAATCGTCGCGCCATCGTGCTGATCGGCGGCCGCGGCGGGAACGGCGGCCAGCGCCGCTGTGAAGGTCAGGACGACAACAAGGTGAAGTGTCTTCATAGAATACCTCCTCTCGGGATTTGCTCAGCTGATGGTCCCCGTGCGATTACGCAAAAACCCGCATAACCCAAAAGGGCGAACAGTGAACGACGAACGGATGCAGAAACTTCTGTGAAATCTTTGTGCCTGTCTTCTTCGGAATCGTGCCCCACGCTTTGA
>CALKKN010000045.1 GCA_937995275.1 uncultured Lysobacterales bacterium
ATTGCGTGTATTCCTGGTCGGGCGGCGGCGGCTCGTCCTCGCGGATGATCCAGGGCCTGGCGCGGTGCATTTTTTCCATCACGTCATCGAGCACGACCACCAGGTCGCGTTCGATCGGCATGTTGGCCAGCGGCTCGATGCGCACGTGGTCGGGAAGGTCTCGCACGAAGGTCTTGCAGGTCAGACTGGGCTCGCCGTTGACCATCATGCCGCAACTGCCGCAGACCATCATGTGGCAGGACCAGCGGTAACTCAGCGTGGTGTCGATGTTTTCCTTCACGAAGTTGAGCGCATCCAGGATGGCCCAGTCTTCCTCGCAGGGGACCGAGTACGACTGGAAACGGGGCTCCGTGTCCTGTTCCGGATCGTAGCGCAGAACCTCCAGCTCCAACTGGCGCGTGCTCATTCCTTCTTGCCCCCCGAGTAATCGCGCACGCCCGGTTTGGAGCGGGTGATCGTCACGTCCAGCCACTCGATGCGCGGACGGCCGCCCGGATTGGGGAACGCCAGGGAATGCTTGAGAAACACCTCGTCGTCGCGCTCCGTGTGGTCCAGGCGCTGGTGTGCCCCGCGGGATTCGCGCCGTTCCAGGGACGTCTCCGCGATGGTCTCTGCGATGTCGATCAGGTTCCGCAATTCCAGGGCCTGCTGCAGGTCGGTATTGAAGACGTTGCTCTTGTCGTGTACCTCGATGCCGGCGTACCGCTGTTTCAATTCGGCGATCTTGTCGCAGGTGGCGCGGGTCGATGCTTCCTCGCGGTAGATTCCGGCGCCCTCCTCCAGGGATGTCCGCAGCTCCCGGCGCACGCCGGCGAGGGATTCGTCACCTTGCTGCAGCAGCAGTTCCCGTACCCCCGTGACAATCTCCTCGGCCTGGGCGGTGACCGCCGGCTGTTCGTCTTCGCGGCCGGCCCCACCGGCATACTCGGCAGCCCTTAGCGCCGAGCGTTTGCCGGCCACCAGCAATTCGGTCAGCGAGTTGGAGCCGAGCCGGTTCGCGCCGTGCAGGCCGGAGCAGGACGTTTCGCCGAGGGCGTAAAGGCCCGGCATGGGCGTCTCGCCGTTGATGTTGGTGTCGATGCCTCCCATCATGAAATGCACCACGGGGCGCACCGGGACAGGGTCGGTGACGGGATCGTGGCCCACGTAGTAGGTGGCGAGTTCGCGCACCAGCGGCAGGCGTTCGTTGATTTTCTTTTCGCCCAGGTGGCGCATGTCCAACAACACGCAGTCGCCCCAGGGGGTTTCGACCGTGTTGCCCTTCTTCTGCTCGTGCCAGAACGCCTGGCTCAGGCGGTCCCGCGGGCCGAGTTCCATGGTCTTCAGGACGGGCTCGCCGATCGGCGTCTCGGGACCCATGCCGTAGTCCTGCAGGTAACGGTAGCCGTGCCGGTTGACCAGGATGCCGCCTTCGCCCCGGCACCCCTCGGTGAGCAGAATGCCGGTGCCGGGCAGGCCGGTCGGGTGGTATTGCACGAACTCCATGTCCTTCAGCGGCACGCCGGCGCGGTAGGCCATGGCCATGCCGTCGCCGGTCTTGATTGCGCCGTTGGTGGTGAACGGGAACACCTGCCCGGCGCCACCCGTCGCCAGGATCACGGCCGGCGCCAGGAAACTGAAAAATCGCCCGCTGCGCATCTCCATGGCCACCACGCCGCGGCAGGTGCCGTCCTTGTGGAGCAGGTCGAGGGCGAAATACTCGTCGAAGCGCTTGATCGACTCGTGCTGCATGGACGTCTGGAACAGGGTATGCAGGATGTGGAAACCGCTCTTGTCGGCGGCGTACCAGGTGCGCTTCTTCTTCATGCCGCCGAACGGCCGCACCGCCACCGAGCCGTCGTCGTCACGGCTCCACGGGCAGCCCCAGTGTTCGAGCTGAACCAGCTCCAGCGGCGCCTGCCGGACGAAATATTCCACGACGTCCTGGTCGCACAGCCAGTCACCGCCGCTGACGGTGTCGTTGAAGTGCATTTCCAGCGAGTCGTCAGCGCCCTTGACGCCGGCGGCTCCGCCCTCGGCGGCGCAGGTGTGGCTGCGCATCGGGTATACCTTCGAGATCAGCGCGACCTCCAATTGCGGGTCGGACTCGGCAATTGCGATGGCTGCCCGGAGCCCACCGCCCCCGGCGCCAACGATGATTACATCGGCATGGATAGTTTCCATTTCAGCAAGCCTAGAACTGGTACCTCCAGGAGGCGGATATCAGCCACAGATCGTAGTTGGCGGCGCTCTCACCCAGCAGCAGGACGTTCGCCAGCGTGTCCGGCTCGACGCCGTCGAGCGCCCAGTCGCTGGTCGTCAGGTCGGAACTCTCGGCGGCCAGCCGGAGGCTGGAGTTCGGGCTCAGGCGGGCGCTGCCCCACAGCGTAAAAGTCCGCAGCTTGGACTGCAGGGTCGGCAGCGGCCCGGTGGTTGCCGACACGGCCGTCACGTCGATGTTGTTGCGGGTGTCGGAAAATGTGTAGTCCAGGCCGAAATCCAGCCCTTTCCAGCCACGCTCCTCGCCGAGGTCCGTGAAGGTCACCGCCAGGTGCCAGGTATCCACCTTGTCCGAGGTGTCGACGAACCAGTCGTTCGCCGGGTCCTCGGCACTGGCGTCGTTGAAAAAGCCGCGGGCCGACTGGTCGGCGTCATATTTTTCCTTCGTGTAGAAGGCGGTCAGCGAGATATGCTCCTGCGGGTACCAGCCGGCGTCGAAGGAGACGCTGCGGACCTTGGCGCTGTTCAGGCCGAAGTAATTGTCGTCGTAGTCGTCCTCGGCGTAGCTGGCGGCAAGACCCACGTTGACGGTCGCGGCGGGGGCGTAGTCGGCGCGCAGGCGGAACTCGTCCCGGTCACGGTCCGTCAGGAAATACTTGCGCAGCAACGGGTGATTCTCGTACTCGTCTTCGTCGACGGTGCCCGGCAGGTACGAGCTGACCAGCGGGACGTTGCCGACGTATTCGGAGACGTCCCGTTCCGAGCTGCGATAGTCGAAATTCAGCGAACCCTGGCTCCAGCCGCGCAGTGAAACTCCGACCAGCCAGCCGAGCTCGTCGGAATCCCGGACTTCCTGGTAGTCGCGGCTGTAGTCGGAATAATCGACGCCTGCCCGCAGCCTCGATGCCCGGGCGAACCGCCAGGTCATGACCGCGTCGGCGCGGTGCTTCGTATAACTGTACGGCCGGTTGATCCGGCCCTGCTCGAAGCGCCGCTGGTCCTGGGAATCGCCGCCGATGTACGGATACACCGCGCGCGGCGTCTTGTTGTCCCGGTCGTCGTAGTGGTAGTTGACGGCCAGGCCCAGGCGCCTGGCCAGTTGGCTGGTCAGGCGCAGGTTCACCATGGCCGTGTTCACCTCGGCGTCCAGGGACTGCAGGGGAACCGGCGTGTGCACCTCGAGATCCGGGTTGATGGTGTACGGCAGAAGCCCTTCGTCCTGCCGCATCTTGCCGTAGGAAACATCCGCCGTCAGGCGCGTGGAACGGCCGAAGTTCATGCCGCCATAGGCCTTGATCTGCACGTAGCTGTTGTCCGGCGCCAGCGCCAGGCGGCCATACGCGTCAGGATATTCGACTCCGGGCGCCCAGCCGTTGCGGTAACCGTAGGCGTTCTGGAACGTGAGGATGCTCTCGTCGTTCGAGAAGAACGAGGCGTATACGCCGGCCCCGAATTGAGCGCGCCCGGCAGTGTATCTGAACATCGCCTCCACGATGTCGGTCGTCCAGTCCACCGGGGCCGGCAGGATCACGGAGCGGGGATTGCTTGCCGCGTGGCCGAAAATGGCGCCGAGCGAGCGGTTGCCCTCCTTCGTCTCGTGTTTCCAGTCCACGTCCAGCTTCCAGTTCGAACCGAGCCTGCGGTCGTAGCCCAGGTCGAACCACTGCCGCTTGGTATCGACATTCAGCCTGACCAGGGTCTCCTGCAGATTGGTGAACCCGAGGGTATTGCTGCTACCCGGCGCGACCTCCCATTCGGGTGCGAGGTTCCACAGGCCCGGCTGCTGCGGCCGGTAGGGGGTCATCCCGTCGCTGAAACGGTTATTGGGGATGGAGCGGAAGTCGAAGCGGAATTTCTGGGTACCCTGGTCGTTGTAGTCGAAGGCCAGCCGTCTCGAGTCGAGCCCCAGCCGCCAGCCCTGAAGACGCCAGCGGACGGTGTCGCCGCTGTCCCATTCGGGGCGTTTCTGCCAGATGAAATCGACCAGCGGCGCAAAGCCCTCGTCGGTCAACCCGCTGTACTTGCCGTAACGGAAGGAATCTTCGCTCAGGTAATAAACGCCCAGCGACACCTCGCTGGCGATTTCGGAGCGAACCTCCTTTTCTTGCTCCTCTTTTTTGTCCTCCGCTTCCTCGTCCTGGCCCCAGGCGGTCGCAGTCAGCGTCAACAGAACGAAGGCCAGGATACCGTAGGCTATTCCGGAGCTGGGCTTGATTCTGGGTTGCATCGCTCTAGTTCCTCAACGGGTCCGGGCCGCTCATCGTGTCTGGGTGATGCCGCTGGGGTGGTTGGAACCGTGCACCTGGACGTGGCAGTTCATGCATTGCTTGCCCAGCATCCGCTGGTCGCGCCCGTCCGGAGGTATTCCCGTGCCGCTGTAAACCCTGCTGACGTGAAAATCCGCCAGGTGGCACTGCTGGCAGAGGTAGGGCTGCCGCGCGATCAGCAGGTTTTCGTAGTTGGAGCCGTGCGGGACGTGGCAGTTGCTGCAGTCTTCCTGGACCGGCGCATGCTCCCACAGGAACGGCCCGCGCTTCTCCGCATGGCAGTCATAGCATTGCTCGTTGATGGTATTGCGGATCAGGTTGGCCGGCCCCGGCCCGCCGTGCGGCTGATGGCAGTCGGTGCAGGCCAGTAACCCCACGTGGGACAGGGATGCCGTCGTACCCTGCACCGGGTGCCTGGACTGCCGCAGGAACTGCGCCCGCTGCTCCTGGTGGCACTGGTAGCAGACGCCGGGCTGGGTTTCCAGGGCGAGCACCGGGTCATCCGCCACGTGCACGTCGTGGCAATCCACGCAGGAATTGCCTTCCAGGTCGTGGGTGCTGCCCGGCCAGTGGAACAGGTGACTTTCGTTGTGGCAGGACATGCAGGCTTCATTCTGTTTCTCCGCCGGCTCATCCTTGCGGAACGTGACGGGGGGCGGCAGGCGGCTGCCGTCGGGCTGCCGCCTGAGGTGATCTGCGCTGGGGCCGTGGCAGGCTTCGCAGTCGTGGTTGCCCTCGGCGAACGGGGAATTCGGGTCGCCCTTGATGCCCATGGTGGTGAAGAAGATTTCATGCGCCGGTTTTTCCCGACCCTCGCGATGGCAGGTCATGCATTGCCTGACGCCCTTCGAGTACTTGGGCGCCTCTTCGGCCTCCACTTCCTCCGCGCCGTGGACCGGTCCCGCCAACGCGAGCCAGAACAGCAGGGTCAAAGCCGTCACGGCGCGGTTGAAAGTGTGAACGCGGTCAGGGAACGGTTTCATTTTTCCTGTTTGCCCTACGCATGAAATGGAGTCTCACTTCCCTTCTTTCGCCTTCGGCTCCCTGTGGCACGTCCGCGATTCTTGTTGTCGACGTGTCTGGCGACGCAGACAAATGTACGTCCCGCGGAGTATTTTAAACATGATTCATGTCATTTCTTAAACTTTTTGGCAAAGCCGGTGGGCAGATGGGCAGTTTCCGCGCCGCAAGCGGATATTCGGGATGGGATCGCCGGCAGCGCCAACGAGTGGTCAATTCTTCTTGGCGCCCTGGTCGATCCAGCGCCGGATCTTGTCGATGTCTGCTCCGCTGACGCGCTCTGCGTCGCCGTGTGGCATGGCGATGGAGGGGTCCGCGCGACCTTCCATCAGCACGATCAGGTTGCTGCCCTCGCTGTCGCCAGGGATGATCATCGGACCGAATTTCGTACCCTTCAGCAGCTCATCGTAACTGGCCATGCTGAAGCCGCTGGCCTCGTAGCCGCTGCCACCCGGCTGGTGGCAGGAGCGGCAGTTGGCGGCCAGGACCGGCTCCACGTCGCGGGAGTAGCTGACGGCGCCCTCGCCAATGCAGCCTGCCAATCCGAACAGCATCGTGCCGCCGATTAGCAGTGCGCCGGTTGTTCCGGTTCGTTTCATTGTCAGGATCTCCCAAGTCTGAATTGCCATTCAAAAGTACGCCGCCGCCCAGGGAGCAGGCATGATGCATGTCAACTAAACGAAAATCTGAAAAGGCCCGTCCCGCAAAAAAGGTAAAATCCAGAATCAATATTAGCAAGGCGGCAGGTTCAAGTGAAAGCAGCCATTGTCGGCGCCGGCATATCCGGGCTGGCCACAGCACAGGCGATCCTGGCTCGCGAACCGAATGCGGACATCACCCTGTTCGAGGCGGCTGCCCGCGTGGGTGGGAAGGTCGAGACCGAAATCACGCCCGAGGGTTACCTGTGCGAGTGGGGCGTCAACGCGTTTCTGGACAAGAGCCCCCGCACGCTGGAGCTGTGCAGCGAGGTGGGGCTGTCACCCCTGCGGGGCGACGAATCGGCGAAGAAACGATACGTCTACAGCGAAGGCGCGCTGCACAAGCTGCCTGAAAAGCCACCCGAGTTCCTGGCCTCGGGACTGCTCAGCCTGACCGGCCGCCTGCGCGTGCTCGGCGAGGTGTTCACCGGCCCCGGTGACGGCAGCGACGAGACGCTCGAGCAGTTCGGAATCCGGCACCTCGGCCGCGAAGCGTATGAGAAGCTGATCGACCCGATGGCCTCCGGGGTGTTTGCGGGTGACGCGAGCCGCCTGAGCCTGAAAAGCTGTTTTCCCCGGATGCGCGAACTCGAGGCCGACTACGGCAGCCTGATCCGCGCGCTTATCCGTTTGCAAAGAGAGGCCCGCCGGGCCGGCGGCAAGGACACGCCCGGCCCCGCGCCGGGCGGCATGCTGACGTCGTTCAGCCACGGCATGTCGATGTTGACCGATATCCTGGCCGGCTACCTCGGCGAGCGCATTCGCCTGGCGGCGCCCGTCGAGGCTGTGTCTTACGAGGGCGGGCGGTACACGCTGTACCCGGCAGACGGCGAGGCGGAAGAATTCGACACCGTGGTCATCGCCGTACCCGCCTACGCCCAGGCAAGGATAGTGCGCGATCTGAGCCCGGCCATCGCCGATGAGTTGGAGGCTATTCCGTACCCACCGGTGACCGTCGTCTGCCTCGGTTACGATCGCGCAACGATGGGCCCCGGACTCGACGGTTTCGGTTTCCTGGTACCCTCCAGGGAGCGGCGCGACATTCTCGGGACCGTGGTCGATTCGAACGTCTTTTCCAACCGGGCGCCGCCCGGCAAGGTCTTGCTCCGCACCCTCGTTGGCGGGGCCAGATCGCCTGACCTTGCGGAACTCCCCGACGACCGACTCTTGCAGCAGGTGTTCGGGGATCTGAAGGACATCATGGGCGTGGCGACCGAGCCGGAGTTCGTCAGCATCTACCGGCACCGGCGGGCCATTCCCCAGTACCTCGTCGGCCACGCCGGCAGATTGGACCTGATCGATGAGGAACTGGCGCGATTCCCACGCCTGGTCCTGACGGGGAATGCCTACCGCGGCGTCAGCCTGAACGATTGCGTGCTGAACGCTGAGAAATCAGCAGTTTCGCTGCTGCCTCAGGACACCGGGGCCGGGGCCCGCCAGCCGTGATCACGCGCAGCCTCAGGTTCAAGGTCGGTTTTTACCTTGTTGTCGCCCTGAGCGTCGCCGTGCTGCTGTTCACGATCATGGTGGTCCGCAACAACCGCGAGGAGTTGCTGCAGCAGGCCGTCAGCCACGCCGGCCAGCTGTCGGAAGTGGTCATCAAGAGCACCCGATTCGCGATGCTGCAGAACCAGCCGTCGCACGTTGGGCAGATCATCGCGGACGTCGGTGCGCAGAAGGACATCGACCGGGTCAGGATTCTCAGCAAGAACGGAATCGTGATCCACTCGTCACAGCAGGACGAACTTGGCAAGCTGGTCGATCAGGAGGCGGAGGCCTGCGTGGCCTGCCATCTCGACGAGGAGCGCCGTGGGTCGAGCCCGATGTTCGGCCGGCCGCGCATCTTCACCGACGAGATGGGCCGGCGCATGCTGGGCGCCACCGCGGTCATTCGCAACGAACCCACCTGTTCCAACGGCGGATGCCATGCGCACCCGGAGAGCCAGACAGTGCTCGGCGTACTGGACATCGTCTACCCGCTCGACCAGATCGACCAGACCCTCCGCCGGAATACCGCGACGATCGCCGGCCTGTCGCTGGGATTTGTCGTACTGGCCGCGATCCTGGTCAGCCTGTTGGTGCAGCGCATCGTCTACCGGCCGCTGGCGGACCTCAGGGAAGGGGCCGTGCGGCTGGCAGACGGCGACCTCGACCAACCGATACCGGTGCGCAGCCAGGACGTGCTCGGGCATCTGGCCGAATCCTTCAACAGCATGATGCAGGCGTTGCGCAGTTCGCGGGTGGAACTTCAGGAATGGGGGCATACGCTGGAACAGAAGGTCGAGGAGGCGACGCACGAACTGCACAAGGCGCAGGCCGAGGCGGCGCGCGGTGAGAAGCTCGCCTCGGTGGGCCTGCTGGCCGCGGGCATTGCGCACGAGTTGAACAACCCCCTGACCGGCGTCCTGACGTTCTCGACGCTGGTGCGCAAGCAACTGCCCCCGGACAGCCCGGAGGCGGAAGACCTCGCCCTGGTGATCCATGAGACCAGACGCTGCGCTGCCATCATTCGGCGGCTGCTGGATTTCGCGCGGGAGAAGGCGCCTGAGAAAAGTTACGTCGACCTCAACGGGTTGGTCGAGGAAACCACCGAGCTGATCGAGCAGTCGCAGAGCGAGCGCGAGGCACGTCTCGGGGCGGAGCTCGAGCGGCTC
>CALKKN010000046.1 GCA_937995275.1 uncultured Lysobacterales bacterium
GCAGGTGCGACTCGATGATCTCGTCGACGTCCATCTCGTCGACGTACGTGTACCAGGTGCCCTCGGGGTAGACCACGCACACCGGGCCCTGCTCGCAGCGGTCCATGCACCCGGCCTGGTTGATGCGCAGCCGGCCTTCGCCGGCCAGTCCCAGTTCCTTGATTTTCGCCTTGGCGTAATCGCGCATGCGCGCCGAACCGCAGCGGTTGCAGGACGGGCGGTCGGCGCCCGGGCCCCGGTCATTGACGCAGAAAAACACGTGGCGCTGGTAATAACTCATGGGCTGCAATATGGGGACGCAGGCCGGTTTTCCCAGCCCGCGAAACATAGTAGGCTGGCGGCATGGAACGCCATTACACCCCCATCGACCGGATCATCGCCTCCATCGACGAGGCGCTGCGGATCTCGACCGGCGGCGCACCCGCGCCGCAGCGGCCCAATCCCGCCGGCGACGCCGTCGCCGCCGAACTGGACGAGGAGCAACGCCGCCACGCCGCGGGCCTGATGCGCATCAACCACGCCGGTGAAATCTGCGCGCAGGCGCTGTATGCCGGTCAGGCGGCCACGGCGCGCGACGACGCCACTCGTGAATCAATGCAGTCGGCAGCGGACGAGGAGATCGACCACTTGTCCTGGTGCGAGGACCGCCTCGAGGAACTGGACAGCCAGCCCAGCCTGCTGAACCCCCTGTGGTACGCGGGCTCGTTCGCCATCGGCGCCCTCGCCGGACTCGCCGGCGACGACTGGAGCCTGGGTTTCGTCAAGGAGACGGAAAATCAGGTGGAGGCGCACCTGCAGGACCACCTGGAGCGCCTGCCGCCGGGCGACGCCCGCAGCCAGGCCATCCTGGACCAGATGAAGATCGATGAAGCGCGCCACGCTGACATGGCGGAAGCCGCCGGGGCGCGCGAGCTGCCCGAAACCGTGCGCCGGGCGATGGCCTTCACGGCCGGCATCATGAAGTCGCTCGCCTACCGGATCTGACCCGGCGGGATCAGCCTCTCGCGGTTCAGTCGCCGCCGATCAGTTTCCGCAGTTCGCCCAGGGTGGCGGCCCGTTCCGCGGCGCCGGCGGCCGCGTCGCCCTCCTCCCGCCAGGTGAGTTGCCAGTCCGCCAGGGGGGTCGAATCGGGCAGCGGAAAGTCGCTGTCGGCAAAATCGGCCTGGCCCCGCAGGCGCATGCTGGCCGCCTGCGCCGCGCTGCCGGCGCCTGCCGTGAAGTGGAAGTGCAGATCGAAACGCCGCTGCTTCATCCCGACCGGCGCGATCTCGCCGTCCAGGGACCAGGGCGCCTGGAAGCCGCCCGTGGCCGACCGGGTTTCCAGGTAAATGGGGTTGATGGTGTCCTCGACGTCGACTTCGGCGACGCCCGTGACCCGGCCCGGACCGCTGGGCTCCGCACGCTCCAGCAGACGCAGCGCCAGCTGCATCATCAGCGCCGGCGCATCCAGGGAGGCGCCCAATTCGGCCTGATGGTCGCCGAAGCCGCGGCTCAGCACGGCCCGGCGCCCGACCAGCAGCGTCTCCCCTTTCTCCACCTCTCCCGGCACATTCAGCTCCGAATGCACCAGCAGGTCGCCGCAGTCACACCGATACAGGTTCCAGCTCGCGTGGTAGCCGTCGCCGGGGAATTCCACGTCCAGGCGTACCCGCGTCGGGTCGGCCCAACGGGTCTCCGGCGCGATGTCCGCGCCCGCCAGCGGGGCGAACAGCAGCCACAGCGCAGCCGCCAGCCATCCCCGGGCCAGCCGGCCGCCCGGTCCCGCCGCCGCGCTCATGGCGCCGCGCTCCCGAAAAACAGCCGCCGCAATTCGGCGCCCGGGTCCGGGGCCCGCATGAACGCTTCGCCCACCAGGAAGGCGTCGATGCCGCAGCGCCGCAGGCGCTCGACATCGGCCCGTTCGCGAATACCGCTTTCCGTCACCATCGTTCTCTCCTCCGGGATCAGCGGGCGCAGCCGCTCCGAGGTCGCCAGGTCGGTCGTGAACCGGTGCAGGTCGCGGTTGTTCACGCCCACCAGTTCGGCCCCCGTCGCCAGGGCACTTTCAAGCTCGGCTTCGTCGTGTACCTCGACCAGCACGTCCAGGCCGATCTCGCGCGCCAGCCCGTCCAGTTCCTGCAGGCGGTCCCGCGGCAGCGCCGCGACGATCAGCAGGATACAGTCCGCGCCCAGCAGCCGCGCCTCGTGCACCTGCCAGGGGTCGACCGTGAAATCCTTGCGCAGCACCGGCAGGTCACAGGCCGCCCGGGCCTGCGCCAGGTACGCGTCGCTGCCTTGAAAATAGCTCTCGTCGGTCAGCACCGAGAGGCCCGCGGCGCCCGCGCGCGCGTAACTCGCCGCGATGCCCGCCGGATCGAATTCCTCGCGGATGAGGCCGGCGCTGGGGGACGCCCTCTTGATCTCGGCGATTACCGCCGGGCCGCTGCGGGCCACCGACCGGACCCGGTCCGCGAACCCGCGCGCCGGCGGCTGGTCGGCGGCCATCGAGGCCACCGTCGCCAGGTTCCGCCGACCGCTGCGCGCCGCGACCTCCCCGGCCTTCGTCGCCAGTATCTTTTCGAGGATGGAGGGCAGCCCCGCCATTCAGCCCGCCCGGAACGCAGCCGTGCAGTCCGCCAGCGCTTCCACCCGCAACCAGGGCTTCCCGGACCTCAATAACTGCATCGCCTCGCCCACGCCCGCGGCGATGGAGGGCTGCAGATCGGCCACGTACAGCGCCGCGCCGGCATTCAGCGCCACGACCCGGCGGGCCCGCTCTGCCCGGTCGCCGGGCGCACCGGAGAGCGCCAGCCGGATCAGGTCCAGCGACTCGAGCGCGCTTTCGACCTCCAGGCCCGCCAGCGTCGTTTCGGGTAGGTCGAACTCCTGCGGGGCGATGTCATACTCCTGCAGGCCGTCGGGGCCGGCCTCGACCACGTGGGTCGGGGCGGCCGCGCTGATCTCGTCCAGGCCGTCCTCGGAATGGACCACCAACACGCGCTCCGCGCCCAGCCGCTGCAGCACGGAAGCCACCGGCCGGCACAGCGCATTGCCGTAGACGCCGATCAGCAGGCGCCTGACGCCGGCGGGGTTGGTCATCGGCCCGAGGATGTTGAAAATCGTGCGCAGACCCATCTCCCGGCGAGGACCGATTGCGTGGCGCATCGCACTGTGGTGCGCGGGCGCGAACATGAACCCGACGCCCAGTTCGTCGACGCAGGCCGCCACCTGCTCCGGACTCAGGTCAAGCGACACGCCGGCCGCCTCCAGAACGTCCGCGCTGCCCGAACTCGAGGACACCGAGCGGTTACCGTGCTTGGCGACGCGCCCGCCGGCCGCGGCCACCACGAAACTGGCCGCGGTGGAGACGTTGAACAGGTTCGCCCCGTCGCCGCCGGTGCCGACGATGTCGACCAGGTGTTCGCCGCTCACCTCGACCGCGCTGGCCAGGCTCCGCATGACCATCACCGCGCCGGTGATTTCGTCCAGGGTTTCGCCCTTCATGCGCAGGCCCATCAGGAACGCGCCGATCTGGGCGTCGGTGGCGTCGCCGCCCATGATCTGGCCCATGACGTCCTGCATCTCCTCCAGCGACAGATCCTTGCGATCGGCGATGCGGCCCAGCGCGGCCTTGATCTCCATACCCGGCTCCTCAGTATTTGGTGTTGATGGACTGCAGAAAATTGCGAAACAGGTCGTGCCCGCTGGAAGTCAGGATCGACTCGGGGTGGAACTGGACGCCCTGCACGTTGAAGTCGCGGTGCGTGATGCCCATGATTTCGTGGCTGCCCTGGTACTCGGTCCAGGCCAGCACCGAGAGCGTTGGGGGGATCGAGTCCGGAGCCAGCACCAGCGAATGGTAGCGGGTCGCCTCGAACGGTTGCGGCAGACCCGCGAACACGCCCTGGCTGCGGTGGTAGATCATCGAGGTCTTGCCGTGCATGATGCGCTCGGCGCGCACGACCTGCGCACCGAAGGCCTGCCCGATGCACTGGTGGCCCAGGCAGACGCCGAGGATCGGGTACGTCGGGGCCAGTCCGCGCACCACGTCCAGGCAGATGCCCGCCTCGTTGGGCGTGCAGGGACCGGGCGATATCACGATGCCTTCCGGTTGCAGTTCGATGATGTCCGCAATGCTCACGGTATCGTTGCGCACGGTCTCGACTTCCGCACCCAGCTCACCCAGGTATTGCACCAGGTTGTAGGTGAAGGAGTCGTAGTTGTCGATCATCAGGATCATCGCATCGCTTCCGTTGCCATCATAGCCCCATCGAGGCGCTGTTGACGGCGGCGATCAGGGCCCGGCCCTTGTTCATGGTTTCCTCCCACTCCCTGCCGGGGTCGGAATCGGCCACGATACCCGCGCCGGCCTGCACGTGCAGCATGCCGTCCTTGATGACCGCCGTGCGGATCGCGATCGCGAGGTCGGCGTCGTCGTGCCAATTGATGTAGCCGACGGCGCCGGCGTAGACGTTGCGCCGCACGGGTTCGAGCTCGGCGATGATCTCCATGGCCCGGATCTTCGGGGCACCCGACAGGGTACCCGCGGGGAACGCGGAGCGGATCGCATCGGTGGCGGTCAGGCCCTCGGCCAGCTCACCCTCCACCTGGGAGACGATGTGCATTACGTGTGAGTAGCGCTCGATCACCATGGTGTCGGTCACGTGAACGCTGCCGGTGCGGGAAACCCGGCCGGCGTCGTTGCGGCCGAGGTCGATGAGCATCAGGTGCTCGGCCCGCTCCTTGGGGTCGTTCAGCAGTTCCTCCTCGAGAGCGCGGTCTTCCTCGGGCGTTTCGCCGCGGTGGCGGGTGCCGGCAATCGGGCGCAGCGTAACCCGCCGCTGCTGGACCCGCACCAGCACTTCGGGCGAAGAGCCGACGATCTGCGTGTCGCCCAGGTCGATAAAATACATGTAGGGCGAGGGGTTCAGGGCGCGCAGCGCGCGGTAGACGTCCAGTGGGCGGGCCTGAAACGGCACGCTCATGCGCTGCGACAGCACGACCTGGAAGATATCACCCGCCAGGATGTACTCCTTGCATTGTTCCACCGCGGCGATGAAATCCTGCCGGCTGAACCCATAATGGAAATCCTCCTCCTCGACGGCCGCGCGCGACAGGGCCTCGCCGTAACCCTGGCTGCCGCAGCGCAGGCGATGGGCCAGACGGTCCAGGCGCCGCTGGGCGGCCTTCCAGGCCTCGGGCGCGGACGGGTCCGCGTTCACGATCAGGTAGAGCCGCCCTGCGAGGTTGTCGAACACCGCCACCTCCTCGGACAGCAGCAGCACCATCTCGGGGGTACCGATTTCGTCCGGTTTGTCCTCGTCAGCGAGACGCGGTTCGAAGCGCTGCACGATCTCGTAGCCGAAATAGCCGACCAATCCGCCGGTGAAGACCGGCAGCGACTCCAGGCGTGGCGCCCGGAACTCGCGCTGCAGCCGCGCGACATAGTCCAGCGGGTCGGTCACCTGCTCTTCGTGCACGCCGACGCCGTCTTCGATGATCGTCAGCGTGGTGCCCGTCAGCGAGTAGCGGCGGGTGCAGGGCAGCCCGATGATCGAGTAGCGGCCCCAGGTTTCGCCGCCTTCGACGGACTCGAGCAGGTAGGCGTCGGGCCCGTCGGCCAGCTTCAGGTAAACGGACAGGGGCGTATCCAGGTCCGCCAGCACCGAGCGGTACACGGGAATGCGGTTGTAGCCTTCCGCCTTCAGTTGTTCGAATACATCCCTGTTCACGGCTGTCCGTCGGGTGCAAGGTTAAGGATTTGCGATTCTAGCAAGGCGGCGCGGAATAACCCACCCAAAGCAGGATTGTAGGAGCGGCTAAAGCCGCTCCTACAATGGCCAGCGCCGCCCGCGACGCTAGACGGGGGTGATCGGCAGGCGGATCTCGAACTCGACGCCGGCTTCGCCAGGCAGGTTGCGGGCCGTCACCTCGCCGTCGTGCGCGGCGACCACCAGCCGGACGATGTACAGGCCGAGACCCAGGTGCGGCCCGGCGCCGCGTTTGGCGCGCACGGAGACCAGTGAGTCGAACAGCCGGTCCTTGAAGTCGTCGGGCAGCCGGCTGCCGGTGTTGCGCACGGCCAGTTCGTAGCGCTCGCCGGCGCGCCGCAGGGCAACCGTCACCTCGTCCTCCGGGCCGGTCAGGGACAGCGCATTGTCGACCAGCTTGTCCAGGGCCTGGGCCAGCAGGTCCGGTGCGCAGTTCAGCGGCATGTCCCCGTCGTCCAGATCCAGCGCCAGCCGCCTCCCCTCATACAGCGCCTGGTAGCCGGCGAAGCATCGCGACACCAGGCCGGACAGGTCGACAAGCTCCCATTCGGCGGCGCCGATGGCTGCTTCGAGACGGCTCGCCTCGCTCATCGCACGGACGATGGCCGTTTGGCGTTCGACGCCCTCGCGGGCCCGTTCCAGGAAGCGCCGCGAATCCGTGTCCAGTTCCTGGCTGGAAAGGTTTTCAAGCGACGAGCGCGTAATGGCCAGCGGCGTCTGGAGTTCATGGGACAGCTTGCCGGCCAGGGTCTGCAGGTACTGGCTGTAGTCGGCCACCGCCCGCAGCAGTTTTTCATTGTTGCGCGCCAGTTCCCCCAGTTCGTCGCGGTCGCGTCGCAGGGGCAGCGATTCCGGGTCCACGCGGTCCTCCATCGCGTGGCTCACCGCACCGCTGAGCCGCCGCACGCGGCGCGACAGCCGCGAGGCGAAATACCAGAGCGCGCCGGCCAGTCCGATGGCGAGCGCCAGCGTCGTGAACAACAGGCGGCTGAGCGCCTGGTTGGTCACCAGCAGCAACCCGTCCGAAGAGGACTGCACGACGATCGCGGCGACGACCCGCCCGTCGACTGTCACCGGCGTGCCGGCCGTGTTGCGCACGATGGCCGTGTCGAGGTCCTGGGACCAGCTGAGCGCCTCGCGGCCCTGCAGTGCCGAATCGACGGCGCGGTCGGTCAGCCGGAGTGGATCGGCCGGCCACTCCTCCTGCAGTGCCGTGCGGGAGCCCGCGACCAGGCGATAGGCCCACCGTTGCAGCCAGGTGGTCTGGGGCGCTGGCGGGGCGTTCCTGTCCCCGGTCGCCCGTACCGAATCCGAATCGGCCAGCACCCAGCCGTCCCGGTCCACCAGCCAGGCGCGCGACGAGTCGCCCGTGAAACCGGCCAGCCACGTTGACAGTCTGCGCCACTCCGGCATCAGGCTGACCCATGCGGCATTGCCCGGCCACTCGGCCGGACCGGCGGCCGGTGAGCCCGGCGCGCAGGACAGGCGCGCGGTCGGCCGGGACGGTGGACCCGTGGCGGCGGTGCCGCGGTTCGGCGCGCCTCCCCGGCCGCTCCAGCAAACCTGCCCAGGCGCGGCGGGCGCCGCCAGGAAACTGATATCGCTGTCGTCACCACCGCCGGGCAGGGACAACTCGACGCGGAATCCGCCCGGTGTCTCCAGCCAGAAGCCCTCCCCCTGGCCGGCTTCTTCCGTCTCGCTGCGCAGCTGCAGGGGGCCCGGCGCACCCGGGCTGATCCGGTACCGCAACAGGCCGCGCGGGTTGCGGATCAACAAGACCAGCTGGTCTGTGGAGGCAGCCGCACCCGGCCGGGCCGGCTGGCCGGCGCCGTCATGACGCACGTCGAGCAGCAGGTACAGCCGCTCGGCATGGCGGCCGGCCAGCACGCGGACGGCAACCGCTCCGTCCGCGGAGCGGAATTCCAGTCCCTCCGCGGGCTGCGGCCATTCGTCGGCATACCCGTCGAGGCTGGGCGGGTGTTGCAGGTCGCGCTGCCGCACATACAGGTCGGGCGTGAACAGCAGGCGGGTCTGGAACTCGAGCGGCAGCGCGCTGGCCACCACGCGCGCCGAGGCCAGCAGGGACGCTTCCTGAGTCTCCCGCAGGTACCCTTCCAGTTCTTGCAGCAGTTTCCAGCCCGACCACGGCAGCAGAAGCGTCAGCAGGGACAGCCCGACCACCTTGCTTTTGAGCTTCATGCGCCCCCGTTCGCGGCGGCCGGCTTCCAGCGGTAACCCGCGCCGTAGACCGTGTCCAGCTGGTCGAACGCAGGATCCACGGCGACGAATTTGCGCCGGATGCGCTTGATGTGGCTGGTGATGGTCTGATCGTCCACCAGCACGCTGGCGTCGTCCATCAGCTGGGCCCGCGTCCGCACATGGCCCGGATGGCGGATCAGCGAGTGCAGGATCCAGAACTCGGTCACCGTCAGCGGCACCGGCGTGCCCTTCCAGCTGACCTCCATGCGCTCCACCGAAAACTTCAGCGGGCCGCGCTCGAGCAACTGCTCATCGCGGGCCCCGCCCGACAGGGCCTCGACGCGGCGGAACAGGGCCACGACCCGGGCCACCAGGTGCTGGATGCTGATGTCCTTGGTGAGGTAGTCGTCGGCGCCCAGGCGCAGCCCCGAAATCACGTCGAGGTCGGAATCGCGGGCCGTCAGGAAGATGATCGGCAGGCTCTTCGACAGGCCGCGCAGCTCGCGGCACAGGTCGAAGCCCCCCTCGACCTCGTCGCCGAGACCGACGTCGATGATGACCAGGTCCGGCAGCCTGCGCTGCAGCGCCGCCAGCGCCGAGCTGCGGTCGGCGAACCCGGAAACCTGGTAGCCGTAGCGGCGCAATGCGTCCTCGTAGTTGTGGCGGATCGCGGCTTCGTCTTCCACGATCGCGATGTGTCGCGCCATGACTCCTCCCGGCCGCAGCCGCCTGATTGATGCGCCTCCATGATACGGTGCGCGCTGGCGCAGGTGAATCCGCCGCGCCCCGCCACGGCGTCACCGCCACCGGCTTGCCCGAATTCCGCCACCGCTTGGTCATGGCCGTCCACGCCCACGGCACCGCGCAGCGCTCCAATGGGGTCCAGTCAGGGCCGATCTCCGGCCCGGCACAGGAAACGGAGCCCGAAGCATGCCGCGACATCCATCGATCCGCGATCAACTCGAACGGGCCATCTGGCGCGATCACCACGGTTTCGCACGGCGCCACGTCCAGCAGCGGCCGCTGCGCAGGCGGCAGGCGCTGGCCTGGCAGGACCGGCTGCTG
>CALKKN010000047.1 GCA_937995275.1 uncultured Lysobacterales bacterium
CCTCGACGCGGGCAACATCGGCGGCGGCGGTTTCATGCTGGTGCATTTCGAGGGCGAGCCGGCGTTCCTCGACTACCGCGAGGTGGCGCCCGGGGCGGCGGAGCGCGACATGTACCTCGACGCCGATGGCGAGGTCATCGAATACGCCAGCCTGATCGGGGCGCAGGCAGCCGGCGTCCCCGGCACGGTCGCCGGTTTGCGCAAGGCGTACCTGCGCTACGGGACATTACCGTGGAAGGACCTGGTGATGCCCGCAGTGAAGCTCGCCGAGGAGGGCTTCCTTCCTGCCCCCATCCTGGTGCAGGAAATACACGAACGCAAAGAACGCTTCAGCGGCCGGACCAACTTCTGGGAGTATTTCGGCGATATCACGACCGAAGCGCCGTTCCGGCAACCCGAACTGGGGCGCACGCTGCGCCGCATCGCCGAACTCGGTGATGACGACTTCTATCGCGGCCAGACGGCACGGTTGATCGTGGCGCAGATGGAGCGCAGCAACGGCCTCATTGCCCGGGACGATCTGGAAGGCTACACCGCGGTCTGGCGCGAGCCGCTGCGGACGCGCTGGCGGGGCTTCGAGATTCTCGCCGCGCCGCCGCCGAGCTCGGGCGGCTACGCGCTGATCCAACTTCTGAAAATGAAGGACGGGTTGACGCAGCAGTTCACCGGCCTCGCGCACAACTCGCCCCAGTACATCCACCTGGTCGCGGAAATGGAAAAACGGGTGTTCGCCGACCGGGCCGCCTACCTGGGCGACCCCGACTGGGTCGACAACCCGATCGACGAACTCATCGACGATAACTACATCAGGCGCCGGGCGCTGGAGGTCGACCCACAGGAAATTTCGCAGCTGGACGCCGTGCGCCCCGGCCTGGAGTCGCCCGACACCACGCATTACTCCATCGTCGATTCGGATGGAAACGCGGTGTCGAACACCTACACGCTGAACCGGAGCTTCGGCTCCGGGGTGGTGGTGGCCGGCGCCGGCTTCCTGCTGAACGACGAGATGGACGACTTCAGCGTCAAGCCCGGCGTGCCCAACAGCTTCGGCGTCGTCGGCGACACGGCCAACGAGATCCAGCCCGGCAAGCGCATGCTGTCGTCCATGGCGCCGACCATCCTGCTGTCCGACGACGCGGTCGAACTGGTGGTCGGGACACCGGGCGGCTCGACCATCTTCACCACGGTATTCCAGACGATCGTCAACCTGTACGACTTCGGCATGACGCCCTTCGACGCGATTGCCGCCACGCGGTTCCACCACCAGTTGCTGCCGCCGGACCTGATCACCTACAGCGTTACCCGCCCGCTGCCGGAAAAGACAGTCAGCGCCCTGGCCGAGCGCGGCTACCGGGCCGTGCCGCACGACTGGGAATTCGGCGACGTGCAGGTCATCCAGCGGCACGAGGGGCAATGGGCGCCGGCCTCCGACCCGCGCGACCGGGGCGTCTCGAAGGTCATCGCGATCGAATCCGGGCCGGGCGCCGATTCCGTGAAGGATCGCTAGCCCGTCAGCCCCGGCAGCGGGGGGGAGCGCTGTGCTATTATTCCCCGGCCTCTCCGCGACCGACAACAACCCAAAGCCCTTGCCCGAGAAGAACGAACAGGAAGTCCCGATACCGCTTTGGCTCGCGCTGCTGCCCCTGGTTCTGCTGATCTCGATGCTGGCGCTCTCGGTCGGGCTGTTCGGCGACAATTCCTCGTACGGTCCCAACCAGATCGCCCTGCTGCTGGCGGCCGGCATCGCCGGCCTGGTCGGGCTGCGGCTCGGCATCTACTGGAAGGACATCGAGCACGCGATGGTCGAGGGGATCACCCTGGCGCTGCGGGCGTGCCTGATCCTGCTGGCCGTCGGCTCGCTGATCGGCAGCTGGATGCTGGCCGGCACGGCTCCGGCGGTGATCTACTTCGGGTTGGGCATCCTCGACCCGGCCTGGTTCTACCCGGCCGCCCTGCTGATCTGCGCCCTGGTGTCGCTGTCCATCGGCAGTTCCTGGACCACCGCGGGAACGGTCGGGCTGGCGCTGATCGGCATTGCCCAGATCATGGGCCTGTCGCTGCCGGCCACGGCCGGCGCGGTGATCTCGGGAGCCTATTTCGGCGACAAGATGTCGCCGCTCTCCGACACCACCAACCTGTCGCCGGCGATGGTCGGCGCCGACCTGTTCGTGCACATCCGCCACATGGCCTGGACCACGGGCCCGTCGGTGCTCATCGCGCTGGCCATATTTTCCGTCATGGGACTGAACGTCGATGCGGGGCAGGCCCCGGCGGGCGAAATCAACGCGGCCCGCGACCTGCTGGCGGAGAACTATTCGATCGGCATCCCGGCACTGCTGCCGCTGGTCCTGCTGTTGACGCTGGCGATGCGCAAGGTGCCGGCTTTTCCGTCCATCTCCATCGGCGCGCTGGCCGGCTGCGTCGTCGCCCTGATCTGGCAACCCGACCTGGTGCGGGACTTCGCGGACCCCGAGGGCAGCCTGCCCGCCTGGGCCGCATCGGTGAAAGCGCTGTTCATGGCGCTCGCTGACGGCTTCCAGATCGAGACGGGCGATGCAGCCCTGGACGAACTGCTGTCCCGCGGCGGCATGTCCAGCATGCTGAACACGATCTGGCTGATCATGTCGGCCATGTGTTTCGGCGGCGTGATGGAACGGACCGGATTGTTGCAGCGCATCGTCGATGCGCTTATGAAGGGCGTGCGCGGCACCGGCTCCCTGATCACCACCACGGTGCTGACCTGCATCGGCATGAACGTCATCGCCGCCGACCAGTACATCGCCATCGTGCTGCCCGGCCGCATGTACCGCATCGAGTTCGAGCGGCGCGGCCTGGCCCCGCAAAACCTCTCACGGACGCTGGAGGACGCCGGCACGATGACCTCCGCGCTGGTGCCCTGGAATACCTGCGGCGCCTTCATGGCCGCCACGCTCGGCGTGCCGACCCTGGCCTACCTGCCCTACGCCTTCGTCAACCTGCTGAATCCCGTCATTGCGATCTTCTACGGCATCACCGGCTTCACCATCGTGCCGTTGCAGGAAGACCGCGGGACCGAACCGGCCCGGGCCTGATCACCGCGACGACCGGGAATTGGCGGCCAATCGAATGGCCGGGCTTGAAACGCCGCGTATTCGGCCTATGCTTGGAAGGTACCCCATAACTTCTGTCAGAGGACTGCTGTGATGACCATTGCAAAACCTGAATTCAAGAAGCGCTACGAGAACTACATCGGCGGCGAGTGGACGCCCCCGGCCGGCGGCGAGTATTTCGACAATCCCTCACCCGTGGACGGCGCCGACTTCTGCGAGGTGCCACGCTCGAAGGCGGCCGACATCGAACTGGCATTGGACGCCGCGCACAAGGCTGCACCGGCCTGGGGCAAAACCTCCGTCGCGGAGCGCAGCGGCGTCCTGCTGAAGATTGCCGACCGCATCGAGCAGAACCTGGAGAAACTCGCCGCGGCCGAAACCTGGGACAACGGCAAGAGCATCCGCGAATCCCTGGCGGCCGACCTGCCGCTGGCGATCGATCACTACCGCTACTACGCCGGCGTCATCCGCGCCGAGGCGGGCGAGGTGGCCGACCTCGACGCGAACACGGTATCCATGGAAGTCCACGAACCGCTGGGCGTGGTCGGCCAGATCATTCCCTGGAACTTTCCGATCCTGATGGCGACCTGGAAACTGGCGCCCGCGCTGGCGGCCGGCAATTGCGTGGTGCTGAAGCCGGCCGAACAGACGCCGGCGTCTATTCTGATGCTGATGGAGCTGATCGGAGATCTGCTGCCGCCGGGCGTCGTCAACATCGTCAACGGCTTCGGCATCGAGGCCGGCAAGCCACTGGCCTCGTCGCCGCGTATCGCCAAGGTGGCCTTCACCGGCGAAACGACCACCGGCCGCCTGATCATGCAATACGCCTCGGAGAACATCATCCCGGTGACGCTGGAGCTCGGCGGCAAATCCCCGAACATCTTCTTTCCCAGCGTCATGGCGCAGGACGACGAGTTCCTGGACAAGGCCATCGAGGGCTTCGTGATGTTCGCACTGAATCAGGGCGAGGTCTGCACCTGCCCCTCGCGCGCGCTGATCCACGAATCCATCTACGACGACTTCATCGACCGGGCGCTGAAGCGCGTCATGGCGATCAGGCAGGGCGATCCGCTGGACCCCTCCACCATGATCGGCGCGCAGGCGTCCAGCGACCAGTACGAGAAGATCCTCAGCTACCTGAAGATCGGCAAGGAAGAAGGCGCCGAGGTACTCATCGGCGGCGAAGCGGCGACGGTCGACCAGTATCCCAACGGCTATTACATCCAGCCGACGGTGTTCTGGGGCCACAACAAGATGCGCGTCTTCCAGGAGGAGATTTTCGGGCCGGTGGTCAGCGTGGCCACGTTCAAGGACGACGACGAGGCCATGGAGATCGCCAACGACACGATCTACGGGCTCGGCTCGGGTATCTGGACACGGGACATCCACCAGGGCAAGACCTTCATGAGCGGCAT
>CALKKN010000048.1 GCA_937995275.1 uncultured Lysobacterales bacterium
CAGCCACACCGCCCTCGCGACGGCCGGGGAGGACAACTTCTTCGGCAAGCACTCCGGCAAGGAGCCCCACGCCGGCCGCTGGAAGAAGCTGGTCGCGAAGATGGGCGAGGTGCAGTACCTCGGCTGGGAGCAGGCCGCCTCCGGCTACGCGGCCGTCTGGGCCCACGAGAACACGCGAGAGGCGATCTGGGACGCCATGAAGCGTAAGGAGACCTACGCCACCACCGGGCCGCGCATGCTGGTGCGGTTCTTCGGCGGCTGGGAGTTCACCGCGGCGGATACCCAGTCACGGCTGCCGGGTGACATCGGCTACGCGAAGGGCGTGCCCATGGGCGGCGACCTGCCCTCCGCGCCCGATGGCAGCGCCGCGCCCACCTTCCTGGTGGCGGCCCTGAAGGACCCGTATTCCGGCAACCTCGACCGCATCCAGATCGTCAAGGGGTGGCTGGACGGCAAGGGCCGTCGGCAAGAGAAGATCTACGACGTGGTCTGGGGCGATGCCGAGCGGCGTCAGCCCGGCGCGGACGGCAAACTGCCGGCCGTCGGCAACACGGTGGACGTCGCGGAGGCGACCTGGACGAATACCATCGGCGATCCGGAACTGATCGCGGTATGGACGGACCCGGACTTCGATCCGGAACGACCGGCCGTCTATTACGCCCGTGTGCTGGAGATTCCGACGCCGCGCTGGACCGCCTACGAGGCCAAACGGTTCGGCATTACGCTGCCGGCCGAGGTGCAGATGATCACCCAGGAGCGGGCGTACACCTCGCCCATCTGGTACACGCCGAACAATTGAGGGAGGGCCATCCGTTCGCCGGGGCTGCCACTCAGCCCCGGTGAGCGGCGGAATCTGTGGGGGCGGCTTTGGCCGCGATATTTTTTGGCTTTGCAAATTCTGATCGCGGCTAAAGCCGCTCCTACAGCCGGCCCAATTTACTGTACATTTACGGGTCCCTGACTCAAGCAGGTCATCCTGGAGGGATTCGCATGGGTGTGGTGTGCCTTAGAACGCTCAGCCTGTGGCTGCTCGTCACCGTGCTTTTCGCGGCCGTTAGCCAGAACGCCGCGGCCGAGGCGCTGACGCTGGAGCGCATCTTCGCCAGCCCGGCGCTGGAAGGCGCGCAACCGCGTTCGCTCGAAATCGCGCCGGACGGCAGCCGGGTGACCTTCCTGCGCGGCAAGGACGAGGACCGCGACCGGCTCGATCTGTGGGAATTCAACCTTGCCGACCGGGCAACCCGCGTCCTGGTGGACTCCGCGGCGCTGCTGACCGAAGAGGGTGAGCTTTCCGACGAGGAAAAGGCCCGCCGCGAGCGTCAGCGCATCGCCCAGTTCTCCGGCATCGTGGACTATCAGTGGACCAAGGACGCGAGCGCGCTGCTGTTTCCGCTGGGGGGCGACGTGTACCTGTACACCCTGGCCGCCGGCGAGGCCCGGCAGGTGACCGAAACCAAGGCTTTCGAGACGGATCCCAAACTCTCGCCCGGGGGCCGCTACGTGTCCTTCATCCGCGACCGGGATCTGTTCGTAGTCGAGCTGTCCAGCGGCAGCGAAACCGCGCTGACCGACGATGGGGAGGGCACCGTCAGCAACGGCATGGCGGAGTTCGTGGCGCAGGAGGAGATGGACCGCGACACCGGCTACTGGTGGTCCCCGGACGAGCGCCACATCGCCTACCTGCGGGTCGACAATGCGGCCGTGCCGCTGGAACAGCGCTACGAGGTGCTGGGTTCCGAGATCCTGGTCCGCGAGCAGCGTTATCCCGCCGCCGGGACCAACAACGCCGCCGTCAGCCTGTTCGTGGTTGACGTCGAGAGCGGCGTGACCCGTGAGCTGCGCATCAGCGGGGACGGGGATTTCTACCTGCCGCGCGTGACCTGGCTGCCGAACGGGCGGCAAATCGCGGTGCAGCGACAGAGCCGCGACCAGCAGGAACTGGTCCTGCTGGTTTTCGACATTGCCACGGGCGAGCCGCACGAAGTGCTGGCCGAGCATGCGGAAACGTTCATCAACCTGCACGACGATCTGCGTTTCCTGGAGGAGTCGGAGCAGTTTCTGTGGTCGTCCGAACGTTCGGGTTTCCGGCACCTGTACCTGTACGGCCTGGATGGCGCGGAGGTGCGCCAGCTGACCGGCGGCGACTGGGAGGTCACGGAGCTGGAGGCCGTGGACGAGGCCGGCGGCTGGGTCTACTTCACCGGCACCCGGGAAGGCCCCGGGCAGCGGCACCTCTACCGCGTGCCGCTGGCAGGCGGCGACGTGCAGCGGCTCACGCGGCGCACCGGTACGCACGACGTGCAGATGGCCGAATCCGGCAGCGCTTATGTCGATTCGTTCTCCAGCCGGCGCCAGCCCACGCAGGTCAGCGTGCACGATGCCGGCGGCGAGCGGCTGGCCTGGCTGAGCGAGAATGCCGTCAGCGGCGACCATCCCTACGCCCCCTACCTCGCCGAGCACGGCGACACGGTCCGCGGTACGCTGAGCGCGCAGGACGGCCACACGCTGCACTGGCAGCTGATGCGTCCGACCGACTTCGATACCGGCCTGCGTTACCCGGTGATCGTATTCGTGTACGGCGGCCCCACGTTGCAACTGGTGACCGATAGCTGGGGCCGGCGAACCCTGGTCGAGCAGTTCTGGGTGCGGCAGGGGTACCTGGTGTTTACCCTCGACAACCGCGGGGTGCAGCACTACGGCAAGGCCTTCCAGGAGCCCGTCTACAAGCGTTTGGGCGTGGTGGACACGGAGGACCAGTTGCGCGGTGTCGAGTGGCTGAAGCAGCAGGGGTATGTCGACGGTGAGCGTATCGGCGTGTTCGGCTGGAGCTACGGCGGCTACCTAACCCTGATGGCGATGATGCAGTCGCCCGGCACGTTTGCCGCCGGGGTCGCGGTGGCGCCGGTCACGGACTGGGCCCTGTACGACACCCATTACACCGAGCGCTACATGGGCGCGCCGCAGGCTGACGCCGAGGCCTATCGCCTGGGCGATGTGCTCACCTACGCCGGACAGCTCAGCGACCCGCTGCTGCTGGTGCACGGCATGGCGGACGACAATGTGCTGTTCACCCACACCACGCGCTTGATGGAATCGCTGCAACAGGCGGCCATTCCGTTCGAACTGATGACCTATCCGGGCGGCAAGCACAGCCTGGTCGGCGAGCACATCCGCGTGCACGTCTACCGCACGATCACCGACTTCTTCAATCGCCACCTCCAGCCCTGAAGCCGCCGGTATTTTCGCAGGTTCACCCGCAAGCCCGGTGACTTGTTGCCGCACGTCAAGGCGGATGCCCGATCCCGGTGCTAGCCTGCAGAAAAGCGGGAGGAATAACCATGAACACGTTGCGGACACATTCCAGCTTTCTGCTGCTGACCCTGCTGCTGGCGGCCGTTGGGGGCACGACCCCGGGTTTTGCCCAGGATGACGGCTGCGCGGCCGGCGCCTGGGACGCCGCCACCGTTTACTACCGCGGCGATCGGGTCAGCCACGACTACCACGAGTGGAAGGCCAAAAGGGTCAGCGAAGGGGTCGAGCCCGGCACGCACAAACCCACCTGGCAGGACCAGGGCGCCTGCGCCGAAGAACCGCCTCCACCCCCTCCGCCGCCGGCCGGGCTCGTGCCGCTGCAGATTTTCGGCGTCTGGCACGCGGGCAACCACTACGCCGACTGGGCGCTGCCGCGCGAGTACGGTGAATTCGACTACGCCAACCACTGGATCATCGACCAGGGGGACGGGACGCCCTCCGTAAACCTGGTGGTGCTGAGTTTCCTCCAGCCGATGCAGGTGCTCAACATGGAGCCGGACGATCCGACCACCGGCGTACCGGTCGGCATGGAGCAGTGGGTTGTCGACTACTTCAAGGGTGCCGGTATCCGCGTGATGATGTCCATCGGCGGCGTCACCTACACGGACTACTGGGACGAGGCGCTGGCCACCAATGCCACACTGCTCGGCCTCAACGCGGCAGCCATCGCATCGCACTTCGGCGTCGGCATCGAGATCGATTACGAGCGGAATGTCGGCGCCAATGTAGAGGATCTGCAGTTATTCATCGATGCATACCGGTCAGTGCACGCCTATGACGCGTCTGGCGCCAATCCCGCCGCGCGCCTGACCATCGACCTGGCCGCCGGCGGGCGTTATCTGCAGGAGCTCAACCGCCATGCGACCATCCATTGGCTGGATAATGCCAGCCCGGTGCTGGATTACGCCAATGCGATGGTGGCGCGCAGCTCCGGCACGCCCGACAACTGG
>CALKKN010000049.1 GCA_937995275.1 uncultured Lysobacterales bacterium
AGGCGGTCGAGTACCTGCGCGGCGAAATCCGGGTCCAAAAGGGGGGCGGGCGATGGTGAACCAGGACCGAAGGACAGCGATCTAGCGGCTTATGGCGGAGATCAGTGCCGGACTACTTTGGGAGATTTTCACCCACGTCAGATCGTGGCTCGCGAATCTCAATCGGGCGGGCGAGCAGCGCAAGCGCCAGTCGATTGACGCCCTCAGGGGTATCATCACCGCCTCCCGGCAGACGGCCGTCTACCTGCGGCAGCTGGATGAGACCGGGCGTCGCGATCACAACGCGGAACAGAGCCTCGCCGTTCGATGGACCGAACTGGGGTTCCGGTTGGAGGACCTGGGCATCAGCAAATTGGCGAAACGATGCCAGATTACGGGGAAACACTGGTCGGACCCGGACCACTACGATCGGGATTTCCTGGAAAAAGCCGACGTCAGCCTGGACCGCATGGAGCGCCTGGCGACCGAGATCCTCCACCAGATCAACCGTTAACGTGCCGCTGCCCCGGACGCCTTGGAGCGCTCGGGCGGGCGCATGGTCAAGCTGAACGGCGAGGTGGTCGTGTATGAACTTTCTTCCGGTTCGCTGCTGGAAGCCTCGTCCGATGATGTACCAAGCTGACTAGCGGTCTTTTTCCGGGGGCTGGTCGGCGCCGGCCTTGGGAGGCGGCTCTGCGTCGGGCTGATAGTCCCCCAACGTCGACTTGGCCGGGCAAACCTTGAACACGGGACATTTGTTGCACCCTACGGCGAGTGCGACCGGGCAGAGTGTCATGACAACTCCTGGGACGTGGGCCCCTGCATAGGATCTGGTCCTGGCATCCTACGCCAAACGCTGCCCGCTTGCACGGTCAGGGCGGCACTCGACGGAGTCGAGCCGCTGGGCTTTGTAGGAACGGCTTTAGCCGCGATAGCGAGGTCCTGACCTGATCAATCGCGGCTAAAGCCGCTCCTACAGCCCTTCGCTTACCGATGTCGTTTCAATCCAGCCGCTTGGTGAAGCGCCGCACCGCCAGCGTCATGGCGACCAGGATGAAGACACCGAGGATCAGCAGGTCGCCCGCCAGGTCGTACAGGTCCGCGCCGCGCAGCACGACGCCACGGATCAGCCGCATGAAGTGCGTCATCGGCAGCAGCTCGGCGATCCATTGTGCCCCTTTCGGCATGCCGGCGAACGGGAAGATGAAACCCGACAGCAGGATCGAGGGCAGCAGGATGAACCAGGTGAGCTGCATGGCCTGGAACTGGTTGCGGGCCACCGTGGAGATGGCCAGTCCCAGCGCCAGATTCGCAATGATGAACACCAGGGCCAGCAGGTAGACGTCGAGCAGGCTGCCCCGGATGGGCACCTTGAACAGCAGGTGGCCGAGCGCCAGGATCAGGCTCAGCTGGACCAGCCCGATCAGCACGTACGGCGCAATCTTGGCCAGCATCAGTTCGACCGTCCGCACCGGTGTGGCGATCAGCAGTTCGAGATTGCCGCGCTCGCGCTCCCGGACGATGGCGACGGCTGTGAAGAGCACCATGGTCATCGTCAGGATAACGCCGATCAGGCCGGGCACCGTGTTGACCGGTGAACGGCGCTCGGGGTTGTAGAAGGTACGCAGCTCCAGCAGAGGCGGTGCATCCTGGTACGGGGAGGTGCGCGCGGATTGCGCCAGTTTCGACGCCGCGCCCTGCACGACCGTGTCGGAACCGTCGACCAGCAGCTGCGCGGCGGCGCGGTCGGGCTGCAACAGGCGCCGTTCGAAGTCCTCCGGGATGAACAGGCCGACGCTGATCTTGCCGCCGCGAAGCAACTGTTCCAGTTCGGCTGCGCTGGCCGCCTGGTAGCGAAAATCGACCACCTGCGAATGCGCGAGGCCCATAACCAGTTGCCGTGACGCGGCGGTGCCCGACAGGTCCGCTACGGCGGCGTGCAGGTTGCGTGGATCCATGTTGATCGCGTAGCCGAACAGCAGCAGCAGGGCAGTCGGTATGCCGATGATCATGCCGAATGTCAGCCGGTCGCGCCGCAACTGGATCAACTCCTTGCGGGTTACCGCCAAGATGCGCTGCAGCGAGAGCATCACACTGACCCCGTGCGGGTCGACGCGACGAATACGTCCTCGAGGTTGGGCTGGGTCAGCGCGCAGCGGTCGGCCTGCAGCCCGGCCGCAGATATCGCGTCGCCGATCTGACCTTCCGGACGGTCGGTTTCCTTGCGCACCAGCACCCGCAGCGTGTTGCCGACCTGGGCGCTGCTGAGCACGAAGTCCCGGCCGTGCAGCGCCTGGCGCACGCGCCGCGGCCGCGGCGACTCGACGATTACCACACGGGCATCGATCGAGGCGGCGAGTTCCGCCGGCGGACCCTGGGCGACCAGCCGGCCCTGGTCGAGGATGGCCAGCGAGTGACACCGCTCGGCCTCGTCCATGTAGTGCGTCGAAACCAGGATGGTCTTGCCTTCGGCCACCAGGTCGAACAGCGTCTCCCAGAACGCGCGCCGGTTCTCCGGGTCGACCGCGCTGGTCGGTTCGTCCAGGAACAGAAGCTCGGGCTCGTGCAACGTTGCCGCAGCCAGCGCCAGGCGCTGTTTCTGCCCGCCGCTGAGCGTTCCGGCATTGCGTCTCAGGAAGCCTTCGAGGCGGTAGCGCCCGGTGACCGCGGCAATACGCTCGCGGCGGCTGGCGCGGGACAGCGAGTGGACGTTCGCCATGAACTGCAGGTTCTCCATCGCTGTCAGGTCTTCGTACAGCGAGAACTTCTGGGTCATGTAACCGACCTTGCGGCGCAGTGCCTCGGCCTGCCGGGGAATGCGGAGGCCCAGGACCTCGATGTCTCCGGCGGTCGGCGTCAGCAGTCCGCACAACATGCGGATCGTGGTGGATTTGCCCGAGCCGTTCGGGCCGAGAAAGCCGTAGATGCGCTCGCGCGGCACGTCGAGGTCGAAATCGCGCACGGCATGCACTTTGGCGAAGTCCTTGCTCATACCGCGGGCCTCGATGGCCAGGTCCGTGCCGGAATCCGACAGGCGCTCGGCAGCGTTGGCAGGGGTGTGTGCCATGGTGTCAGTCGACCAGCGGCAGCACTGCCAGCGGGACCCCCGAGGGCAGGTCCGCGGCCTCCGGCAGGTCGAGTTCGGCGAGGTAACTCAGCCTCGAGCGGTCGTGCTCGGTCAGCGCAAAGTAGGGGGTGAAGCTGGCGTCGGCCGACACCCAGCGCACGATGCCCCGCATGTCCCCCGCGACCCCGTCCACCTGGACCCTCAGTTCACGGCCGGGCCTGACCTCGGCGCGAAGGTATTCCGGAACATAAAAGCGGGCGAACACGCGCGATCGGTCGAGCACGACGGCGACGGTGGTGCCCGGCAAGGGTCGTTCGCCCACCTGGAACAGCAACTTGTCGACCAGCCCGTCCACCGGCGCGCGTAACTCGGTACGCTCGAGGTCCAGGCGGGCCTGCGCGAGCTGGGCCGCCGAGACGGCCAGAGCGGCCTCGGCCTGATCCAGTTCTTCGATCGTGGTGCCGGCCAGCTGGGCTTCCAGTGCCTCGCGGATCGCGGCCTGTTCCGCCGTCGCAGCCTTCCACCGCGTGTCGGCTTCGTCCAGCAAAGCCTCGCTGGACAGTCCCCGGTCGTAGACGTCGCCGACCCGATTCAGCTCGGCCAGCGCGTTTTCCGCCCGCGCTTCGGCCGCCGCCAGTCGCGCACGGGTCTCACGGATGGTTTCCTGCCTGGGCCCGCGTCGCAGTTCAGCCAGCCGCGCGGCAGCCTGGTCGCGCTGGGCCAGGGCCTGCTCCAGCCTGGCCTGCGGCCGGGCCGGGTCCTGGCGCATCAGGAGGTCACCGGCCGCAACCTCCTGGCCGTCGTGCACGTGACGGGAGACGATCGGCTCGTTGCTCTCGACCTTCACCTCGACGCGGTCCCGCTCCAGGGTCCCGACCATGGACTGGTGTTCTTCTCGCTGGCAGGCCGTGAGCGTCAGCAGGCAGCTCAGTCCGCCGATCAGCATCAAGACCGGGCGCCCCGCGGTCATGACCGCAGTCCTCGTTCGAGCAGGTGGGCCACGTGTCCGGACAGCTCCCGTATCCCATCGGTATCGTAACGGACCCCCAATACCGTCTCGCCCGCCGGCCGGGCGATGAAGGGGAAGAAGCACAGGGACAGTACCAGCAGGGCCGTGATCG
>CALKKN010000050.1 GCA_937995275.1 uncultured Lysobacterales bacterium
CTGCACGAGCACCGGGTAGAGGCGCACCCGGGCCAGCGGCCAGCGGCGCTCCAGCACGTGCAGGATGTCGCGCACAGCGGCTCCGCGTGGTGATGTCACCACGCCGATACGCTGCGGAAACCGCGGCAGCGGCCGCTTGTGGGCCGGATCGAACAGCCCCTCGGCCTCCAGCTTCTTCTTCAGTTCCTCGAGCCGGCGCAACAGTGCGCCTTCGCCGGCTTCCCGCACGCTGTCGACGATCATCTGGAAGTCGCCGCGCGGCTCGTACAGGCTGATGTGGCCCCGCGCGAGCACCTGCATCCCGTTTTCCAGGTGCACGCGGGAGCGCGCGGCCGCGGAGCGGAACAGAGCGCAGCGCACCTGCGCGCGTTCATCCTTGAGCGTGAAATAGAGGTGTCCGGACGCCGGCCGCGACAGATTGGATACTTCGGCTTCCAGCAGGATGCGGGGGAAACCCGCCTCGATGTGCATTCGCACCTCGCGATTCAGCTCGGTCGGGGTGTAGACATGTTCGGCCGCGGGTTCCATGGCCTGATGATAAACTCATCAGTCGCAAAAGACAGGCCCGGCGGCCGTGGACGGGGGGAGTGAGGAGATGACGTCTTGAAAGCACCTGGTGGGGATCGGAGCCGTTGGTTCGCCAGAAGCACGCTCGCAGCCCTGGTGGCGCTGACCGCAGCCTGCCGGCCCCAGGCTGACCATGACCCCGACCAGCCCGGCGCGGTGGAAGGCGATGCCGCGGTGACGCTGGTCAGCAATGCGCGCGTATACACGATGGATGCCGGCGGCACCATGATCGAATCGGGGGCGTTGGCTTTGTCATCGGCCGGCGAAATCCTCGGCATCGGCGACAGCGGATCGATGGCCGAGGCCTTTGCGGGAGCGGAGCAGGTCGACCTGGCAGGCCGGACGGTGTTGCCCGGCCTGATCGATACGCACGGACATCTGTATGGCCTCGCGCTCGCCTACACGCAGGCCGACCTGGTGGGCGCCGCGAACACGATGGAAGTCATGGAACGGCTGCGGCGATTCGCTGCGACCCTTCCGGACGGCGACTGGCTGCTGGGACGGGGTTGGGACCAGAACGACTGGCCGGAGCAGATGTTCCCCGATCGCGAGGATCTGGACGCAGAGTTCCCGGACCGTCCGGTCTGGCTGGTGCGCATCGACGGTCATGCCGGCTGGGCCAACAGCGCGGCGCTCGCCCAGGCCGACCAGGACCTCTCGGGTGCCTGGCAGCCCCAGGGTGGCTCCATCCACCGCGACGAGAGCGGCGAGGCCACCGGGATCCTGGTCGACAAGGCCATGGAACTGGTCGCCGGGACAATTCCGCCGCCTTCGGCGGAACTCGTCGATGCCGCGTTGGATCGCGCTCTTCAGACCCTCCTCAGCCTCGGGCTTACGGGCGTCCACGATCCGGGCGTGAACCGGTCCGTCGTGGCGCTGTACGAGGCGAAAATCGGCAGCGGCGCCTTGCCGCTGCGGGTGTATGCCATGGCGGATGGCGCGGGCGCGACGCTGGACTGGCTGTGCGCGGAAGGGGCGGTGGCCGATCCCGGCGGGCGCCTCGTCATGCGCTCGGTGAAACTCTACGCCGATGGCGCGCTCGGCAGCCGCGGCGCCGCGTTGCTGGGCGACTACAGCGACGAGCGCGGCAACCAGGGGCTGCTGTTCCTGACGGACACAGAGCTGCAGGAGCAGATGCGGCGCGCGATGTCCTGCGGGTTGCAGCTGGGAGTTCACGCCATCGGCGACCGGGGCAACCGGCAGGTCCTGGACGCCTACGCGGCCCTGCTGCCGGAATTCCCGGACAATCCCGGGAGGCACCGGGTCGAGCACGCGCAGCTCCTGCATCCGGGCGATATTCCCCGCTTCGCCGAACTGGGCGTCATCGCGGCCATGCAGCCGGTCCACGCGACCAGCGACATGTACTGGGCGGAAGACCGGCTGGGGCCTTCGCGGCTGGCCGGGGCCTACGCCTGGCGCAGCCTGCTGCAGAGCGGTGCGCGACTCGCGTTCGGCTCGGATTTTCCGGTGGAAGCGGTGAATCCGATGCTGGGGATTTATGCCGCCGTGACCCGGCAGGACCTGTCCGGGTGGCCGGCAGGCGGCTGGCAGGCGCAGGAGCGGATCACGCGCGAGGCGGCGATCCGCGCATTCACGCTGGACGGCGCCTACGCCGCGTTCATGGAGGAGGAAGTGGGGTCGCTGGAAACCGGCAAGCGCGCCGACTTCATCGTGCTGGACCGCGACGTCATGCGCGTCCCGGCGGACGAGATACCCCAGGTGCGCGTTCTGCAGACGTGGGTCGACGGCCGGCGCGTTTTCGAGCGCTGAAGCGGCCAACCGAAGGAGTCTTGCTGCCCTTTTTTCGCGTTCGGTTCCTAAAAAGGGGCCTGATGATTTATTTGCAGGGCCAGCCGCGATATACTGAATCGATTATCTCCGCGACGCCCGGTTCACGCCGGGCGTCGGCACATTCCACTTACCCGCCCGGGAGGGAGGTAGTCGATAATGCAACTGACCGGTGAAGCACTGACCTTCGACGACGTGTCGCTGGTACCCGCCTATTCGCAGGTACTCCCCGGGGACGTGGAGCTGCACACACGCCTGACGCGGGAAATTGGGCTCAAGGCCCCGCTCATGTCCGCTGCCATGGACACGGTGACCGAGGCGCGGCTGGCGATTGCGATGGCCCAGGAAGGGGGCATTGGCGTCATCCACAAGAACATGGGCCTGCAGCAGCAGGCCGACCAGGTGCTCACGGTCAAGAAATACGAGGCGGGCGTGATCAAGGATCCGATCACGGTCAGTCCGAATACCACCATTCGCGAAGTTCTGGAGCTGACGCACCGTCACAACATCTCCGGCGTCCCGGTCGTGGACGGTGACGAACTGGTGGGTATCGTCACCAGTCGCGACATGCGGTTCGAAAAGCGCCTGGACGACCCCGTGCGCAACATCATGACCGGCAAGCAGGACCTGGTCACCGTGCGCGAGGATGCCAGCCAGGACGAAGTGCTCGATCTGCTGCACCGGCACCGCATCGAAAAAGTGCTGGTCGTCAACGACAACTTCGAACTTCGCGGCCTGGTCACCGTCAAGGACATCCAGAAGTCCACCGATTTCCCGAATGCGGCGAAGGACTCGCAGGAACGCCTGCTGGTGGCGGCAGCCGTGGGGGTGGGCGGCGACACGGAGGAGCGGATCGCCGCGCTGGTCGCTGCGGGCGTGGACGTGATCGTGGTCGACACCGCTCACGGTCACTCGAAGGGGGTTCTGGAGCGCGTGCGTTGGACACGGCAGCACTACCCCGACGTGCAGGTGATCGGCGGCAACGTGAGTACCGGAGAGGGCGCGCTGGCGCTGGTCGAGGCAGGCGCGGATGGCGTAAAAGTGGGGCAGGGGCCAGGGTCCATCTGCACCACGCGGGTCGTCGCCGGCGTGGGCGTGCCGCAGATCACGGCTGTCGCCAAGGTCGCGGCGGCGCTGGAGGGCAGCGGTGTGCCGCTCATTGCGGACGGCGGTGTGCGTTTCTCGGGTGACTTTGCCAAGGCCATCGCGGCAGGCGCCTGGACCGTGATGATCGGCGGCCTGTTCGCCGGCACCGAGGAGGCGCCGGGCGAAGTGGAGTTGTACCAGGGCCGCTCGTACAAGTCCTATCGGGGCATGGGTTCCATCGGCGCCATGCAGCAAGGTTCCAGGGACCGTTATTTCCAGTTCGACGTGGCGGCTGAAAAGCTGGTGCCGGAAGGTATCGAAGGTCGTGTACCGTACAAGGGCCCGCTGTCGGGGGTGGTACACCAGCTGCTTGGCGGCCTGCGCTCGTCGATGGGATACATGGGCTGCGCCACCATCGAGAAGTTCCGCACCGAATCGAGGTTCGTGCGAATCACCAACGCCGGCGTTCGCGAGAGCCATGCCCACGACGTGCAGATCACCAAGGAAGCGCCGAATTACAAGTTGTCCTGACCCGGCTTGCGCTGACCCCGGTCATTGATCAGCCGCGCGATCGGGGAAACAATGTAAGGACCATGGCAAACGACATTCATCAACACCGAATCCTGATCGTGGATTTCGGCTCGCAGTACACGCAGCTGATCGCGCGCCGCATCCGGGAGATCGGCGTCTACTGCGAGATCTGGCCCTGGGATGCCACCGCCAGCGAAATCCGGGAGTTCGCGCCCCGCGGCATCGTGCTGTCGGGCGGGCCGGAGTCGGTCCATGCCGAGGACGGCCCGCAGGCGCCCGCGATCTGCTTCGAACTGGATGTGCCGGTCCTGGGGATCTGTTACGGCTTGCACACCATGGCCGCGCAGCTTGGCGGTATGGTCGAGCCTTCCGAAATCAAGGAGTTCGGGTACGCGCGCGTGACCGTAAGCCAGCCCTCGCGGCTCCTCGATTCCATCGAGGACCACATCGACGCCCGTGGGCGCCCTGAACTGGACGTCTGGATGAGCCACGGGGACAAGGTGGTCGAACTGCCGCCCGGGTTCGAAATTGTCGCCAGCACGGCTTC
>CALKKN010000051.1 GCA_937995275.1 uncultured Lysobacterales bacterium
CCAGTCCAGGCCCCAGGCCACCGCGGAAATGCCCTCGGTGGTGTTTTTCAGCAGCGCGATATCGGCCGCCCCGTCGGCGCCGGTGAGCCGGGCGAGCCTATTCCGCAGTTTCCCGGTGCGCCGTATCCATTCGGCATACCGGGCCGGGCCGTGTTCCAGGTTTTCGGCAGCGAACGCCTGGACCGCCTCAGCGGTGCGGCGCGGCCAGGGCGCGATGGCGGCATGGTTCAGGTACAGGCCTTCCGCCAATACCGGGAACTGCTCCTGCAGGGAGCTTCGGGATGGGTTGGGATTGGTGTCGTCCGGCATGCGGATATAATGGGCCGCAAACCGGCGCCGGGCAAATCCCGACCCGGCGCCATCCAACGCGAGTCAGCAGGAGACCGATTGGCCGAATCCGCAGAACGCGCGATCCTGCACGTCGACATGGATGCCTTCTACGCATCCGTGGAGCGGCTGGACGACCCGTCACTGGAAGGGCAGCCTGTTGTCGTCGGCGGCCTCGGGCCGCGCGGCGTCGTGGCCACCGCGAACTATTCGGCCCGCAAATTCGGGGTGCATTCAGCCATGCCGATGGCCCGCGCCCGCCGCCTGTGCCCTCAGGCCCGTTTCATCCGGCCGCGCATGAGCCGCTACCGCCAGATGTCGGCGGCGGTTTTCGGGGTCCTGGGTGGCTTCACGCCCCTGCTCGAAGGCCTGTCTCTGGACGAGGCCTTTCTCGATGTCAGCGGCAGCCTGAGGCTGTTCGGCGGCCCCCTTGAAATCGCGCGGCGCATCAAGCAGGAGATTCACCGGCAAACGGGGCTGGCGGCTTCGGTCGGGGTGGCGCACAACAAGTTCCTGGCCAAGCTGGCCTCCGACGCGCAGAAACCGGATGGCCTGGTCTGGGTGCGGCCCGACGAGGTCCGGGCCTTCCTGGACCCGATGCCCATAGCGCGGCTGTGGGGAATCGGCAAACAGACCGCGCCCCGGCTCCGCGCCCTGGGTATCCTGACCATCGGCCAGTTACGCCGGGCCGACGAGACGGCGCTGCAGTCCGCCCTCGGTAACCGGGTGCGGCATTTCCAGCGATTGGCCCGCGGCGAGGACGAGCGGCCGGTGGAAACCCGCCGCCCCGACAAATCGATCAGCCACGAGGTGACTTTCGATACCGACATCGTGGAAGCCGGCGAGTTGCTGGCCGAACTGCAGCGTCAAACCGAGAGCGTGGCGCGGCGGCTGCGGGCCCAAGAACTGATGGCGCGTACCGTGGTGGTGAAGATCCGCGACGGCAGCTTCCGCACGGTGACGCGCAGCCGCAGCCTGCGGGCGTGCACCAACAACACGCGGACCCTGTACCGGATGGCGCGGGCCCTGTTCGAGAACTGGCGGGCCGGCCACCGCGCCACTCCCATTCGCCTGCTGGGCATGGGGGTGTCAGGGCTGGAGCCGGCCAATGCCGGGGAGCAGTCGCAGGGGGACCAGAGCGACAGCCGGGCCGAGCGGGACATCGACCGGGTATTCGACGAGATCAATCGCCGCTACGGCGACGCCGGGGTGGTGCACGGGCAGGTCCTGCGCCGCAAACGGCGCTAGGGGCTGCCGGCCCCGGCACCGCCAGCGGTACGTCAGGCCTGCTGCTTCTTCAGTTCCTCGTCCCGCAATTCACGGCGCAGTATCTTGCCCACGTTGGACTTGGGCAACTCCTCGCGGAATTCGATGTGCCTCGGTCGTTTGTAGCCGGTCAGTTCCTCGGCGCAGAAATCCCGGACCTCCTGTTCGGTCAGGCTGGGGTCGGACTTCACGATGAAGACCTTGACCGCTTCGTGCGATTTTGGATCGGGAACGCCGATAACCGCCACCTCGAGCACCTTGGGATGGTGGGCGATGACGTCCTCGATCTCGTTGGGGAACACGTTGAAGCCCGACACCAGGATCATGTCCTTCTTGCGATCGACGATCTTGAAGAAGCCGTCCTCGGTCATCACCGCCACATCGCCGGTGCGCAGCCAGCCGTCTTCGGCCATGACCTTGGCCGTTTCCTCGGGGCGCTGCCAGTAGCCTTTCATGACCTGGGGCCCGCGAATCACGAGCTCGCCGACCTCGCCCTGCGGCAACAGCTGGCCGGCCTCGTCCATGACGGCGCATTCCGTCGACGGGATCGGCAGCCCGATGCAGCCGTTGAAGCCGTCGAGATCCATCGGGTTGATGCAGGCGGCCGGCGAGGTTTCGGTCAGCCCGTAGGCCTCGATCAGCGGCGTCCCGGTAACCTCGCGCCAACGTTCCGCCACGGCGCGCTGCACGGCCATGCCGCCGCCGAGGGCGGCTTTCAGCGTGCTGAAATCGAGGTCGGCGAAGCCGGGCGTGTTCAGCAGCCCGTTGAACAGTGTGTTGACGCCGGTAATGAAAGTGAACGGCACCTTGCCCAGTTCCTTGACGAAGCCGGGCATGTCCCGCGGATCGGTGATCAGCACATTGACGCCGCCGATCGCCATGTAGACCAGGCAGTTCGCCGTCAGTGCGAAGATGTGGTAGAGGGGCAGGGCGGTGATGACGGTCTCGGTCTCCTTGCCGACACCCGCCGGGATCATCCAGGCCTTCGACTGCAACAGGTTGGCGACCAGGTTGCGGTGGGTCAGCATCGCGCCCTTGGCGACGCCGGTGGTGCCGCCGGTATACTGCAGGAACGCCAGGTCGTCCAGGCTCAGCGCGGGCGTCTCCAGGGGCAGTTTCGAACCCGCCGCCAACGCCGCGCCGAACGACGCCGAGCCGGGCAGGTTGAACTCCGGGATGGCCTTCTTGACGTGCTTCATCAGGAAGTTCATCAGCGCCCCTTTCGGAAAGCCGAGCAGGTCGCCGATTCGCGTAGTTACGATCAGCTCGACGGGCACTTCGCCGTGCACCTTTTCCAGCACGTTGGCGAAGTTCTCCACGACGACGATGGCCCGCGCGCCTGAATCCTGCAGTTGGTGGCGCAATTCGCGGGGCGTGTACATCGGGTTGGTGTTGACGATGACCATGCCCGCCCGCATGGCGCCGAAAACCGCTACCGGGTATTGGAGGATGTTGGGCATCATCAGCGCGATCCGGTCGCCCTTGCGCATGCCTTTGCTTTGCAGCCAGGCGGCAAAGTCGCGGCTCCGGCGATCGAGTTCGCCGTAGGTCAGTTCACGGCCGAAATTGATGTAGGCTGTCTGGTCGCGATATTTTTCGCGGCTCCGGTCGAACAGGTCGAGAATGGAGTTATAAGCTGCGAAGTCGATCTCGGCCGGTACACCTTCGGGGTAGCTGTCAAGCCAGGGTTTTTCCACGGTCGTTCCTCGTGAGTCGGTCGATACAGTTTATCCGATGCGCCAGGTCATTGGCACTCGGGAGTACCGCTGTATACTATCGAAGCTGCGAAAACGTACGGTGGGCCCCGATGGGCGAACAGAACGTCCAGCTCAACAAAGACGAAACCACGCACCAGGCTTTCATGAAATCCCTGCTGGGCGAGGTCCACGCGCTCGAAGAGATGCTGCGGTCCGGGATGATCGAGTCCGGCGTGCACCGCATCGGCGCCGAGCAGGAGATGTTCCTGATCGATCGCGCGCACAAGCCGGCCACGCGGGCGCTGGAGATTCTCGAGGTCATCGACGACCCGCGCTTCACGCACGAACTCGGCCTGTTCAACATGGAGGCCAACCTCGCGCCGCTGGAACTGGGCGGGGATTGCCTGAGGCGCCTGGAGGCGGAGACGCAGGAAATTTACCGCCGCGCCCGCGAAACGGCGGCGCGCTTCGACTGCGACATTGCGCTGGTGGGCATACTGCCGACCCTGACCAAAGCCAACCTGGGTCTCGACTCAATGGTGCCGACGCCCCGCTATCATGCGCTGAACGATGCCATATGCGCCCTGCGCGGCAAGGACTTCGAGTTCACCATCAACGGCATCGACCAGTTGTCGATGAAGCACAACAACGTGATGCTGGAGGCCTGCAACACCAGCTTCCAGGTCCACTTTCAGGTCAGCCCGGAGAACTTCGCGAAGAACTACAACATCGCGCAGACGATTACGGCGCCCCTGCTGGCGGCCGCGGTCAATTCGCCCATCCTGCTGGGTAAACGCCTGTGGCACGAAACCCGGATCGCGGTGTTCGAATATTCCATCGACACCCGTTCGAAAGCGTTCCAGGAGCGCGGCCTCAAACCGCGCGTGCACTTCGGCGACCGCTGGCTCGAGGATTCGGTCACCGAGATTTTCAAGGAGGACATTGCGCGCTTCCGCATCGTGCTGACGACGGACACCGAGGAAGATCCGCTGGGCATGATCGAGCAGGGCATCATGCCGTCCCTCAACGCGCTGCGCCTGCACAACGGCACTGTGTACCGCTGGAACCGCCCCTGCTACGGAGTGCACGACAACGTTGCGCACCTGCGGATCGAAAACCGGGTGATCCCCTCGGGCCCGACCGTCCTGGACGAAATCGCGAATGCCGCATTTTTCTACGGCATGATGGCCGGCATGACGGAGGAGGTGAAGGACATTCGCGAGCTGTTGACGTTCGGCGAGGTCAAGTCCAACTTTTTGGCCGCGGCCCGTGAAGGCATCCGTGCCCAGATGAACTGGTTCAACGACACGCATCTCCCCGCCAAGGAACTGGTGCTGGAACAGCTTCTGCCGCTGGCGCGCGAGGGCCTGCAGCAAGCGGGTATCGACGCCGACGACATCGACTGCTATCTCGGCGTCCTGCACGACCGGGTGTCGATGCGCCGCACCGGCGCCCGCTGGGCGCTCGAGTCGCTGGAGATGATGGAAGACGCGGGCACGGCCGATCAGCGCCTGCGGTGCCTGGTCAGCAGCATGGTCGAGCAGCAGTCGGTCGGCAAACCGATCTGCGAGTGGGAACTGGCCGAGTTTTCGGCGGACCAGGACTGGCGCGAGAGTTACCGCACGGTGGGGCAGTTCATGACCGAGGACCTGTTCACGGTGCGGCCCGACGACATCGTCGATTTTGCGGCGACACTGATGGATTGGCGGCATGTCCGCCACGTGCCGGTCGAAAACGACAGCGGGCGCCTGGTCGGCCTGGTCTCGCACCGTGCGCTGCTGCGCCTGGTGGCCCAGGGCCGCGTGGGGCGCGAACACAAGGTCACCGTCGCCGAGATCATGAACCGGCAGCCGATTACGGTACGGCCCGAGACGCCGACCGTTGAGGCCATCCGCATGATGCGGCAGCAGAGGCTCGCCTGCCTGCCGGTCACGCACGAGGGCCGCCTGGTGGGCATCGTCACCGAGCACGACCTGATCATTGTCGCGTCCCGCCTGCTGGAAGCCCAGCTCGACAACTCGGAGTGAGGCGCGCCGCAATCACACTGTGCGCGGCACTGCTTGTGCTGGGGCCCCTGGCGTCCTGTGAGCGGCCGATGACCGTGGACCAGCAGATCCGGGGCACCATTCTCGAGATGGAGAAGCACATCGAAGCCGGCGAGCGCCTCGCCTTCATGGGCTACATCAGCGAGGATTTCAGCGGGCAGAACGGCGCGATGAACCGGGACCAGCTGCGCGCGTACGTGATTCTGCAGTTCAAGCGCTACCAGCGGCTGCAGGGCCAGTTGTTGCCGATCGACGTGGAAGACCGGGGCGACGGCCAGGCCGCGGCGTGGTTCCGCGCGCTGGTGACCGGCGGGCCGGGCTGGCTCCCCGAAAGCGGGCAGGTGTTCGAATTCGAGACCTATTGGCGGCAGGACGGCGGGGACTGGCTGCTGACCGCCGCCAACTGGACGCCCATCGCGCTGGAAGAAGCGCTGTAGGAGCGGCTATGTGGAAGCGGCTTTAGCCGCTCCTACAGCCGCTCCCACAGAGCTGCGCCACAACGGATTCTCAGGATTCGAGAACGGTGCGGTTAGAATAGCCGGATGGACGAGTCCGGCTTTCATCCCGCGGTAGGCGGTTGGTTCGCCGCTGCCTTCGAGGCCCCCACGCCCGTCCAGCGGGAAGCCTGGGAGGCCATTCGCGACGAGTCCAATGTGCTCATCGCGGCGCCCACGGGCAGCGGCAAAACGCTGGCGGCCTTCCTGTGTGCCATCGACGAACTGGTCGAACAGAGCCGTCGACGGCCCCTGCGGGACGGCGTGCAGGTGCTGTACATTTCGCCGCTCAAGGCGCTGTCCAACGACATCGAGCGCAACCTGCGGCATCCCCTGGAAGGCATCGATCAGCGCCTGGCGGACGCAAACCAACCTACCTCCGGCATTCGCACCATGGTCCGCACCGGCGACACCACGCCCGGCGAGCGCGAGAAGATGCGGCGGCGGCCGCCGCAAATCCTGGTCACGACGCCGGAATCGCTGTACCTGCTGCTGACTTCGGATTCCGGCCGCGGGATCCTGTCCGGAGTCGGCACGGTGATCGTGGACGAAATCCATGCAGTGGCGGCCAGCAAGCGGGGCAGCCACCTGAGCCTGTCGCTGGCCCGCCTCGATGCCCTGACCCGGGAGCGCGGCGGCAGAGCACCGCGTCGCATAGGGCTCTCCGCCACGCAGAAGCCGATCGGCCTGATCGCGGATTTCCTGAGCGGCGGGCAGCCGTGCACGATCGTCGATACGGGCCACCAGCGGCGGCGGGACCTCGCCCTGGAGCTGCCCGGTTCACCGTTGACCCCCGTGATGGCCAACGAGGTCTGGGAGGAGATTTACGACCGCCTGGAGGCGCTGATCGGCGCGCACCGGACAACGCTGATCTTCGTCAACACACGCCGGCTGGCCGAGCGGCTGGCCCGTCACCTGGCCGAGCGGCTGGGCGAGGAGGCCGTGACCGCTCATCATGGCAGCCTGTCGCGAGAGCACCGCCTGGAGGCCGAACAGGCGCTGAAAGCGGGTCGGCTGAGGGCCCTGGTGGCCACCGCCTCGCTGGAACTCGGCATCGACATCGGCCACGTGGACCTGGTCTGCCAACTGGGTTCGCCGGGCAGCATCTCGGCCTTCATCCAGCGGGTGGGGCGGGCCGGGCATTCTGTCGGTGAAACACCGAAGGGCAGGCTTTTTCCGCTGTCGCGTGATGACTTGGTCGAGAGCGTCGCATTGCTCAAGGCGGTGGGCGAAGGGCTGCTCGACACGGTCCATGTGCCGGCAGCGCCGCTGGACGTGCTGGCGCAGCAGATCGTGGCCGAGGTCAGCGCCCGCGAATGGGAGTGCGCCGAACTGTACGAGACGGTCCGGGAGGCCTGGCCCTATCGTGAACTGGAGCGTGCCGATTTCGACGACATCGTGGCGATGCTGGCCGGGGGTTACGCCACGCGGCGCGGGCGGCGGGCTGCGTTTTTGCACCACGACGCGGTCAACGGTCGCCTGCGGGCCCGGCCGGCTGCACGGCTGACCGCACTGCAGAACGGCGGCGCGATTCCGGATCATTTCGATTACGAAGTGATCATGCTGCCGCAGGGGTACCGCGTCGGTTCCCTGAACGAGGACTTCGCCTTCGAAAGCCTGCCCGGCGACATTTTTCAGCTCGGCAACACCAGCTATCGGATTCTGAAGATCGAGCAGGGCCGGGTGCTGGTGGAGGACGCCCGCGGGCAGCCGCCGACCATTCCGTTCTGGTTCGGGGACGCTCCCGGCCGCAGCGACGAGCTGTCCGGCGCCGTGTCCGGTCTGCGGCGCGAACTGGACGGGTTGCTGGAATCCGCCGGCCGCGAAGCGGCTGTCGACTGGCTGTGCGGGTCCGGCATCGACGCGGCGGCGGCCTCGCAGACGGTGAACTACCTGGCTGCCGCCCGCGAAGCGCTGGGCTGCCTGCCGACCGCGGACCGGATCGTGCTGGAGCGCTTCTTCGACGACACCGGCGACATGCACCTGGTCGTCCATGCGCCGCTGGGTTCGCGCGTCATGCGGGCCTGGGGGCTCGCGTTGCGCAAGCGGTTCTGCCGCCAGTTCAACTTCGAGCTGCAGGCCTCCGCTCTGGAAGACAATCTGATCCTGTCGCTGGGCGAAACCCACAGTTTCGAAACGGCGGACGTACCCGCTTACCTGAAACCGGACAGCGCCAGGCGGGTGCTGGTGCAGGCCCTGCTGGACGCGCCGATGTTCGAGGTGCGCTGGCGCTGGAACGCGACCATCGCGCTCGCAGTCCAGCGGATGCGAAACGGCCAGAAGCTGCCGCCCCAGTGGCAGCGCAACCAGGCCGAGGACCTCGTGGCGGTCGTATTCCCCGACCAGTTGGCCTGCCTCGAAAACATCCGCGGAGAGCGTGAAATCCCCGACCATCCGCTGGTGCAGCAGACCATTGGCGACTGCCTGACCGACGCCATGGACATCGATGGCCTCGAGCAACTGCTCGCACGTATCGATCGCGGCGAAGTCGCCATCCACTGCCTGGACCTGAACGGTCCCTCGCCGCTGGCGGCCGAGATCATCAACGCGCGGCCCTACGCTTTCCTGGACGACGGTGACGCCGAAAACCGGCGTACCCGTGCGATCCGGCAGGGGCCGGACGACCTCGGCGAGGCCGCCACGCTCAGCATCATCACGGTGAACGCCATTGACCAGGTGCGCGCCGAAGCATGGATTCAGCCCCGGAATCCGGACGAGTTGCACGACGGTCTGCTGCAGCTCGGTTTCCTGACCGAGGCGGAGTTCCAACACGGGAATTCCAGCAGCGGCGCCGCCGGCACGGCCGCGAACTGGGACCGCTGGTTCCAGGCACTGGCGGAGGAACTGCGCGCCACGTGCGTCGAGTCGGAGGGCGGTCGCTGGTGGGTAGCCACCGAACGGTTGGCCGAATTCCGGGCCATCCATCCCGCCGCAGTCCCGCGGCCGGATCCCAGCGCCGTTTTTGCGCCACAAGCGCCCGATCCCGAT
>CALKKN010000052.1 GCA_937995275.1 uncultured Lysobacterales bacterium
GGCCAGCCGCCGCTGTACAAGATCAAGCATGGCAAGCAGGAGCAGTACCTCAAGGACGACGCCGAACTCAACGACTACCTGTTGGCCAGGGCGATGGACAACGCTTCACTGCAGTTCGATCCTTCGGCGCCCCCGCTGGAAGGGCAGGCGTTGGAACAATTGATGCGCGACTACTCGGCAGTTCAGTTGGCGACGGCGCGGCTTGCCAAGCGATTCGACAATCTCTTTCTGGAGCAACTGGTTGATTACGAGAGATTTTCCACGCAATGGAATGTGGCGGAAATGGAGGCCTGGTGCGCGGGAATGAGCGCGCGACTGGCAGCGAAATCGTCGCCGAGCGTGCGCTACCTGCTTTCTACCGTGGCGGGCGAGGAGGGCACCGAGTTGCTGTTGAGCAAGGTGACGCACGGTGTTGCCGAGAATACCGTGATCGGACACAGCTTTTTCCGGGCGGCGGAGTATCGGCTGATCGGGTCACTGGCCGACACCTTGCACGGCCTGATCCAGCCCGGCGCCGTGGTCAGGCGGGGCAAGTCCGAGCACGGAGTCGATACCTTCCACGCCGCCTACGAGTGGCTGATGTCGGAGAGCCGCAAGGGCCGCACGATTCAGCGGTTCAAGGGCCTGGGGGAAATGAATCCCGATCAGCTGTGGGATACCACGGTAAATCCCGAAACCCGGCGCTTGCTCCAGGTTACGATCGAAGACGCGGTCGCGGCCGACCAGATTTTTACGACCCTGATGGGGGACGAAGTGGAGCCGCGGCGCGACTTTATCGAGCGGAATGCGCTGGAGGTCACCAATCTCGACGTCTGATTACCGGGCTCCGGCCAGGTTCACTGGTTTTTCAGCAGGTCCGTAAGTTCCTGAATCAGTTGCTGATCCTGCTCCAGTGGCACCGCGTGAATGCCCAGCTCGGCGGCGGCTTCCACAAATTTGACGCTGGAGCTGAACAGGTGGCAGTGGCCCGCGTCGATCGCATAGCGCTTCATGATATCCCGCAGGGCCTGTTCGCGGTTCCGCTTCTGCGTGAACAGTGAGCGCGGAACGTAATAGATCCCATCCATCTGGCCGCCGGCATCGGCCAGGCGTTTCCTGATGCTCTGCGGACCCAGCAGCGCATCGTCGGGGCCGCCGTGCGCCCGCGTCCAGTCATCAGGTTGCGATGCCGTCGCCAGCAACTGAAAACCCAGCCGGGTCAACCGGGCCAGAGTCCGGTACAAGGGGCCACCCAGGTCGCCGTCCGCTGCGTGCAGGATATCGTCCCGGCTGATCATCAGGAGCCGCTGTTCAGGCACGGTCCTGCCCCAGCACCGAAAGGTCTGCAATACGGTCGAACAGGGCCTTCAGGCGCGCCAGCAGAGCGAGCCGGTTGCTGCGCAACGCGGGGTTTTCGTCCATAACCATGACGGAGTCGAAAAACCGGTCCACGGGTTCCCGGAGCCCGGCCAGATGCTGCAGGGTGGCCGTATAGTCGCCGGCCTCGAGGAATGGACCGACGGTTGCTTCCATTTTACAAACTTCGTCGAAAAGTTGCTTTTCTTCGTCGAAAACAAACCGCTTTGCGTCGATATGTGCTGAAATTTCCTCGCCCGACTTGCGCAATATGTTGCCAATTCGCTTGTTGGCCGCCGCCAGGCTGATCGCAGCATCCTGGCCCATGAAGGCAGACAGGGCGGCGAGTCGCTGGTCCAGGTCGGGCAGGGTATCCCAGTCCGACGCGAGCGTGGCGTTGATCAACCCGGCCGTGTACCCCTGCTCGCGGTAATAGTGCCGCAGACGCTCGACGATAAAGTCCCGGACTTCGACCAGCAGCGCCGGCTCCGTCGCCACCTGTTCCGACAGCGCATTCGCGGTCAGGGCCAGCAGACGGTTCAGGGGCAGCTCGAGCCGCGCTTCGAGAAGGATTCGGACCAGGCCAAGCGCGGCCCGCCGCAGGGCAAAAGGATCCTTGTTGCCGCTGGGCCGCAAGCCGGCTGCAAAAATGCCGACCAGCGTGTCCGCACGGTCGGCGAGGCTGACGATGCGGCCCGCCGGGGTGCCCGGAATGGCGTCCCCGGCAAAAGCCGGCGCATAGTGTTCGCCAATGGCTGTCGCCAGCTCGGCGGGTTCGCCGGAGCTCAGCGCATAGTGTTGCCCCATGACCCCCTGCAGTTCGGGGAATTCGCCCACCATTTGCGTCATCAGGTCGCACTTGGCTAGTAGGGCACCGCGCGCCGCGATACCTGCATCGCAAGCCAAAATCTCTGCCATCTTCTCCGAAACAGAAGACATTCGCCTCGATTTGTCGCCAACTGTCCCGATATCCTTCTGAAAAACGACTTGGTCGAGCTCCGGAAGGTAACTGTCCAGGGGCTGTTTCTGGTCCTGCTCCAGAAAAAACCGGGCGTCCGCCAGGCGTGGCCGGATCACCCGCTCATAGCCATCCCTGACGACGCCGACGTCACGGCTGTCGATGTTGGAAATGGCAATGAAGCGGTTGGTGACACGATCGGTATCGACCGCATCGCGGACCGGGAAAAACTTCTGGTGGTCCTGCATGCTGGCCACCAGCGCCGCGTGCGGCACGGTCAGGAACTCCTGTTCGAAGGTACCGACCACGGCGGACGGCCATTCGACCAGGTTATTGACCTCGGCGAGCAGGTCGTCGTCGATCAGCACGTCAGGGTGTGCGTCTTCGAGCTGGGTTCGGATACGGCGGCGCCGCCGTTCGGGGTCCGCGATGACACAGGCCCGATCCAGAACCTGCTCGTAAGCCCCGCCGGACGCAATTTCGTGCGGTCCGGGCGCGTGGATGCGGTGACCGCGGGTGAGCCGTCCGGCCTGCTGGCCCAGGAGGCTGCCCGGGAGGACCCGGTCGCCATGGAGCACGATCAGCCAGTGAACGGGGCGGACAAAGGAAAATTCGTGATTGCCCCAGCGCATTGGCTTGGGCACCGGCAACTGCCGAATGGCCTGTTCGAGGATCGGATACAGCACTTCCTCGAGCGATTGCCCGGGCTGCTCGACGGTGGCATGCAGCCAGGCGCCCTTGTCGGATTCGAGACGCCCCAGGTCACTGACCTCCAGGCCCAGCGAACGGGCGAAGCCCAGGGCAGCACCGGTCGGATTGCCGGCATCGTCGAAGGCTGCCTCGACTGAGGGGCCGCGGCGCTCCTGAACCTGGTCGGGCTGGGCGGTGGCGACAGCGGCGATCAGGACGGCCAGTCGCCGTGGCGTCGAAAATGCACGGCTACCCGCGCGGTCGAATTCGATGTTGCATTTCTGCAGGCCGTCGGTGACGCCGGTGAAGAACAATTTCCGCAGCACATCGAGCGATTTGGGCGGAAGCTCCTCACAGCCGATCTCGATCAGCAGGTCGCCGGTGGCGGGTGTGTTGTTGGAGGGATCAGTCATCTGCCTGCCCCCCCCTCGTTGTCGGCGCCCAGGCCGGGAAAACCCAGTGCTTCGCGGCTGGCGTAGTAACTTTCGGCGACACGGCGGGCGAGATCACGCACCCGCAGAATGTACCGCTGCCGTTCGGTCACGGAGATGGCGCGCCGCGCATCGAGCAGATTGAAGGTATGTGAGGCCTTGAGCACCTGCTCATAGGCGGGCAGCGGCAGCTCCAGATCGACCAGCAGGCGCGCTTGCTCCTCGCAGGTGTCGAACCAGGCGAAGAGGGCATCGATGTCCGCGTGCTCGAAGTTGTAGCGGGATTGTTCTACCTCGTTCTGGTGGAACACCTCGCCGTAGGTCACCGTGCGCCCGCCCGTGTCGGTCCAGACCAGGTCGAAGACACTGTCGACCTGCTGCAAGTACATGGCCAAACGCTCCGCGCCATAGGTGATTTCGCCCATGACCGGCCGGCACTCGAGGCCCCCCGCTTGCTGAAAATAGGTGAACTGGGTGACCTCCATGCCGTTCAGCCACACTTCCCAGCCCAGGCCCCAGGCGCCCAGCGTCGGCGACTCCCAATTGTCCTCGACGAAGCGGATGTCATGGACTTCCGGATCGATGCCGATGGTTTTCAGTGAACCGAGGTACAGTTCCTGGAAATTCTCCGGGGAGGGCTTCATGACAACCTGGTACTGGTAGTAATGTTGCAGGCGATTGGGGTTTTCGCCATAGCGGCCGTCCGTGGGCCGGCGGCTCGGCTGAACGTAGGCCGCATTCCAGGGCTCGGGGCCTATGGAACGCAGGAAGGTCGCCGGGTGAAAAGTGCCTGCGCCGACCTCCAGATCCAGCGGCTGCACCAGCACGCAGCCCTGCTGCGACCAGTAGGCCTCCAGTTCCTGAATGAACTCCTGAAAGGTCATTGTCGTCAATTTTGCCACTCGCCGGGTCTGCAGCGCGGGCTGTGCTGCTCGAAAGACCCAAACTGGCTAGTATAGTCGTTGACTACTCGCGGCAGAAGGAGTGAATGGGAATCGGCCGCTGCCCGACCGGGTTCGGACTTCGTATCGGAGCCTCACCCGGCGCTGTCGGGTGGCTGGGCGACGCTCCGTCGGTAATAGCGCCAGGCGGCGAGAGCCACCAGGCACAGCAAACCGAATAATACCAGCTGTGCCCGGGCGGGCGTGCTGGGAAACACCAGCAGCAGGAATCCGACTGCCGCGGCGCCGAAACCGAGCCACAGGAAGATAAACCCCGGCCGCAGGATCTCGAGGGAGATCAGCACGGCGGCCAGCACCCACCAGTGCCAGAACAGGATGTGACTCAACCAGCCCAAGACCGCCCCGTTGTTGCCCTCAGAACAAAGGAACCAGCTACGGTAACAAAAAGGTCGTGGGGCGAGAATGCGCCAGAAGTCACGGCGTGAGAAAATTGCCCCACGAGGGTCAGCCGGAGCGGGATACAGGAGATGACCGAAAAGGACAGGCTGTTCGAGTCGCCCTGGCCGGCTGCCGCGGACTTTTCCTTCGACGACCGGGTGGTCCGGGTCTTTCCGGACATGATCAACCGCTCGGTGCCCGGATACGGGCTGATCGTTCCCCTGACTGCGCTGCTGGCCGGGCGTTACGCCCAGGCGGGCAGCGTGCTCTACGACTTGGGCTGTTCGCTGGGCGCCGTCACGCTGGCCATGGGCAGGGCCGTTCGGGTGCGCGACGCCGCCATTGTCGCGGTCGACAGTTCGGCGCCGATGATCGACGGATTGCAGCAGGTGCTTGCCGGCCCGGACGCTCCGGATACGATCCCGATCACTACGCGCTGCGAGGACATTCAGGACACCGACATCGACCGGGCGTCGGTCGTCGTGCTCAACTTTACGCTGCAATTCATCGCGCCCCCTGACCGCCCCGCCATGCTTCGGAAGATCTGCGATGGCCTGCTGCCCGGCGGCGTCCTGGTGCTTTCCGAGAAGGTGCGTTTCGAATCACTGGAGGAAGACGGCCTGCAAACCGAGTGGCATCATGCGTTCAAGCGCGCACAGGGGTACTCCGAGCTGGAAATCGCCCGCAAGCGCGAGGCGCTGGAGAGGGTGATGAAGCCCGACACCCTGCCCGTGCATCGCCAGCGCCTGCACGACGCTGGTTTCAGCCGTGTCTGCCAATGGTTCCAGGGTTTCAACTTCGTCTCGCTCATCGCGTTCAGATAGCCGGTTGATTCCCGTCTACGAAACGCTCTCCCCGCTCTGGCCCCGCAGTGCCTGGTGCACGAGCGCCGCCGCGCGCGCGGACGAGCGCCTGGCCCGACACACCCACGGCGATCTGCCGCGCTGGCGCGCCGCGCTCGACTCGTTGCCGTCCGTCGAAACAATGGCGCTGCTGGACCGCGACATGCCTGAGCTGGGCGCCACAGTATCGGATACGGCCCATCTGCGCGATATCCTGATGCACCTCCACCCCTGGCGCAAAGGGCCGTTGCGCCTCGGCGGTGTTGCCATCGACAGCGAGTGGCGCTCGGACTGGAAATGGCGTCGCGTGGCGCCATACGTCGAGCTGGAAGGCCAGCGGGTGCTGGACATCGGCTGCGGCAACGGCTACTTCGGCCTGCGCATGCTGGCCGCCGGAGCCCGGCTCGTGCTGGGCGTCGATCCCACGCTGCTGTTCGTGATGCAATGGCTGGCCTGCAGGCACTTCAGCGGCGACCTTTCGAGTTTCGTACTGCCGCTCAGCGTCGAGGAACTGCCGGACGGCCGGCCCGGTTTCGACACCGTGTTTTCGATGGGCGTCCTGTACCACCGGCGCGACCCGTGGGAGCATCTGCAGCTGACCCGCAACCTGCTGCGGAACGATGGGACGCTGGTCCTGGAAACGCTGGTGCTGCCCGCAGGGCGGGAGCGGGACCTGCTGCAACCGCGGGGGCGGTATGCACGGATGCCCAATGTGTGGGCCGTGCCCGGGACGGAGCGACTGCTGGATTGGCTGAAAACCGCCGGTTATCGTGAGGTCGAGGTCGTCGATGTGACCGCGACCCGCACCGGGGAGCAGCGCAGCACGCCATGGATGCGGTTCGAATCCCTCGAACAGGCGCTGGATCCGGCGGACCGGACCAGGACCGTCGAGGGATTGCCGGCCCCGGTGAGGGCCGTCGTCATCGCCCGCCACTGAAAGGCAGCGGCGGGCGCAGGACAGCGTCAGCCGTCCTCGTCGGGGCAGTCGAGCCCCCGTTGGCCGCGGCGACCTTCGCGTTTTCCGGCGCGCTCCTGCTTCAGCTCCTCGAGCGTTGCGATCTGTTCAGGGGTCAGGATCGCAAGGATTTCAGCTTCGGTGGTCTGGCGCAGCGCGCAGATCTCGGGCTGATATGCGTCCATGGCCTCGGCATGCAGCGCCTCGCGTTCGGCTTCCGCCGCCTGCAGGACGTCCAGCAATTGCTGTTCCTGCTGATCGCTCAGGTCCAGCGCCTGGTCCAGGTGCGCCAGTTTCTGCGCCGCGCCGGGCGGCCCGTGGTGCCACTGCCGGTCGAGGCGCTCGTTCTGAGCCAGTGCCAGACCGGCGGTCAGCATAACGGCCAGAAACAGGGTCGCGACAATTACGGGTTTTTTGCGGTTCATCGTTTCCTCCAATACCAGTGATGGGTCGCGGAGACATCGGGAAGGGGGTTCGCGACGTTCTCCACGGTTTGCATTCTCGGACCCGATTGCGGACCAAATGTGAAGAGAAAAAGAAGATTGGCGCTGAACTCTTGAACCAGAGGTGGCAGCGGAGGCAGCATGGGGGCATGAAAGGCCTGCTCGCCAAGATTCTGGCCGCCCAGATACTCAGCGTGTTGCTGGCACTGCTGGTCATGGTGATCGCCGCGCGCGTCAGCCTTCAGCAGGGATTCATCGATTTCCTGGAGCGGCAGGAGGCGGTCGTCCTGGCCGACCTGGGTCCGGCGCTGGCCCACATCTACGAGACGCAGGGCGGCTGGGACTTCCTGATCGACAGGCCGAACCACTGGCAGCGAATCCTGCGCCACAATCCAGCCATGCAGCAGGAAGGCGGTCCGCCGGGTCCGCCTCCCGGAGGTCGAAGATCCCGCCCGTTTGCGGGCGGCCCGCCCAGCCCACTCGCGGTCGAACAGCAATTGCGTTGGCTGCGGACCCTGGATCGACTGAAGCTCCGCGACCGGCTGTTCCTGCTGGACGGGGAGCGGGCATGGGTGGCGGGCGCCAGGGACGTCGGGCCGGAGGGGCGAACGCTGGCCCCGGTGGAAGCCGAGGGGGCAATCGTCGGCTGGATCGGCTTCGCGCCCATGGACCGCTTCCGGCCGCCCGAAGTCGACCGGTACCTGGGCGGCCAGCTCCGCACGCTCACGCTCTCCCTGCTGCTGGCATTGGGGCTGGCGGCTGGTCTGGGCCTGCTGCTCGCCCGCCACCTCAGCCGGCCCGTGCGGGAACTCGAGGATACGGTGCGGGCCCTGACCCACGGAAACTTCGACCAGCGAGCAGCGGTCACCAGTGGCGACGAGATTGGCGGTCTGGCGGTTGGCATCAATCGCCTGGCGGAAACGCTCGAAAAGAACCGCTCCTCAAGGCAGCGCTGGATGGCGGAGATCGCCCACGAGCTGCGTACGCCGGTCGCGATCCTGAAGGGCGAGATCGAAGCACTCACCGACGGCGTGCGCGCTCCCGACGAACGGGCCATGGCCTCCCTGCGCGAGGAAATCGAGCAGCTTTCGGTCCTGGTCGACGATCTGCAGACCCTGGCGCTGGCGGACGCCGGGGCCCTGAACCTGCGCCGTGAGTCGGTGGAACTCGCTGCACTGGTCCGGCAGGTGGCCGAATCATTCGCCGGGCGCTTTGCGGCGCGCGACATATCGGTCAAACTGGACCTGCCCGAGCCGATCGACGTCCTGGCCGACGCCCAGCGACTGCGCCAGCTTCTGCAAAATTTGCTGGAAAACAGCTCCCGGTATGTCGAGAGCGGAGGTCGGGTACGCATAGGATTGACCCGCGGGGCCGGGGACGCGCAGTTGACCGTCGAGGACAGCGGGCCCGGGGTGGGTGAGGCGCAGATGGCCTTGCTGTTCGAGCGCTTCTACCGGCTGGAGCGGGGGCGCTCGCGCGCCGGCGGCGGCAGCGGCCTCGGCCTGGCCATCTGCAGAAACATCGTCGAGGCGCATGGTGGTGAGATTCGCGCCGTGAGGAGTCCGCTCGGCGGGCTCGGCATCCAGGTCCGGATACCCGTATGAACGAGTTACCCATGGACGACGGACAACGCTGCATACTGATCGTCGAGGACGAGCCCAAGATCGCCGCCCTGCTCGCCGATTATCTGCAAGCTCACGGCGGCTACCGGACGCGCATCGTAAACCGGGGCGACGAGGCGCTGGACGAATTCCGGCGGGCTCCCCCCGACCTGGTCTTGCTGGACCTGATGCTGCCGGGCCTGGACGGCATCGAGGTGTGTAAGCGGCTGCGGGCGGAAAGCTCGGTGCCCATCATCATGGTCACGGCCCGGGTGGAGGAAATCGACCGGTTGCTGGGGCTGGAACTGGGCGCTGACGATTACGTCTGTAAGCCGTTCTCGCCACGCGAGGTAGTGGCCAGGGTTAAGGCTGTTTTACGTAGGAGCAGTCTTTCGGAAGCCGACCTGGGCGAACCCGGTCTGCAAATCGACAGTGAACGTTTTGTGGCGAGCTACAAGGGCAAGCCGCTCGACCTTACGCCGGTGGAGTTCGCGCTGCTGAGGTCCCTGCACGCCAAACCGGGGCGGGTGTTCAGCCGCGAGCAACTGATGGACCTGATGTACTCCGATTACCGCGTCGTCAGTGACCGCGCCGTGGATGCCCATGTGAAAAACCTGCGCCGCAAACTCACGGCTGCCGCGCCGGACGTGGAACTGATCGAATCGGTGTACGGCCTCGGCTACCGGTACGCGCCCTGACAGAGCGCGCTCAGGAACAGTGCCTGGCGGCACAATCCTACACGCATTCGCGGCGCCTTCGCGCGTCCCGAATGCCGCCCTCCAGGCACACTGGGTCCATGCGGAAGACCCAATGGCCATACCTGATAGTGCTCGTGGCGTCGCTGACGGTACCGTCCGGCGGGGACGCCGACAGTTACCGCTGCGGCCGCAAGCTGATACGGACAGGGGACACGTCTGCGGATGTGCTGCGGGTCTGCGGCCAACCCGAAGCCCGCGACCGCGGTCACGCAGACGTGCGTGCCGACGGCGTTTCGAAGAAGGTTTCCGTTGAACGCTGGCACTACCGGCAGAGTGCGCGCAGCCTTTCCCGGATCGTCAACATTCATCGCGGTCGAGTCGTGTCGATCGAGGTCGGTAGCCGTTAGTGCTTCGACAGCATCTGGAATCACGTGATCTCACGAGTTGCGGGCTATGGGCTGGTGTCGCCTGATTCAAAGGGGCGCAAACCGATCGAGGCGAGCACGGTGTCCCAGGGGAACAGCGGTCCGGGATCGCGCTTGCGCCTGACCTCGACATCAGGCCTGTCAGAAG
>CALKKN010000053.1 GCA_937995275.1 uncultured Lysobacterales bacterium
GAGGCGGCGGAAGGCGTGCCGATCTCTGCGATCGTGTTCGGCGGGCGCCGCGAGCGGCTGGTGCCACTGGTGATGGAGAGCGAGTCCTGGGACCACGGTGTCCTGATGGGCGCCGCCATGGCATCCGAAACCACCGCCGCCAATATCGACACGGTCGGCGTGGTGCGGCGCGACCCGATGGCGATGAAACCCTTCTGCGGCTATAACTTCGCCGACTACTGGGCGCACTGGCTGAGCTTCGCCGGGGCCTCCGACCGGCTGCCGAAGATTTTTCACGTCAACTGGTTCCGCAAAGACGCCGAGGGCCGGTTCATGTGGCCCGGCTTCGGCGAGAACACGCGGGTCCTCGAGTGGATCATCCGCCGCTGCAAGGGTGAGGTCGACGCCGCCACAACGCCGGTCGGGCGCGTGCCCCGGGCGGGTGACCTGAACGTCGCCGGCATCAGCGTGTCCCCGGAGACCATGGACGCACTGCTCGAAATCGACGTTGAAGCCTGGCGGGAGGAACTCGCCGCGATCGGTGAGTATCTCGAATCCTACGGCGAACGCACGCCGGCGGCATTGCATGCCGAACAGGAGCGCGTGCGGCAAGCACTCGACCTCGCCTGAGCCATTGCATGCGGCAGGCCGCCGCCCGCGGGCGCGGGGCCTTGCGGTATGCTCACCTGCATGGCCTTTGAGCTATGCTTCCCGGTAATGGGATTTAAACCCTTTCCGATACTTCTCTGTCCAACTGTTCATGGGAGGAGCGCGCATTGACGTCGTGGGACGCAGACCCTGCACATCACGATGACGAATCCGGCCTTGTCGACCGGGCCGTTTCAGGCGATCGCGCAGCCTTCGAGCAGTTGTACCGGCGTCACCGTGACCGCGTGTACGGAGTGGTTTGGCGCATAGCGGGCGGCGATGCCGCGTTGGCGGAGGATCTGTTACAGGAAGCCTTCGTACGTGCCTGGCGAAAGTTGGACAGCTTTCGGGGCGACAGCCGGTTCGGTACCTGGCTGCACAGGCTCGCCGTCAACGTCGCGTTGAGCGATCGGCGCATCCGGGTACGCCAGGTGCACCGCGAAACCGCCCTGGAAGGAACGGTCGAGCGGAGCGCCTACGGCGAACCGGACGTGCGGGCCCCGGAACAGATGGACCTGGAGCGGGCCATTGCACAGTTGCCGGAGCGGGCGCGGACGGTACTTGTTCTGTTTGACGTTGAAGGGTACAGCCACGCGGAGATCGCGGACATGACAGGAATGGCGGTTGGTTCTTCCAAGGCACAACTGCATCGGGCCCGAAGGTTGGTTCGGGAGGATCTGGAGAAATGAAAAAGACCGTAGGTGAACAGGAACTGTTGCGACGGATCGGGGATCTCCCGCGTGAGATCGAGCCGCGAAACGATCCCTGGCCGACCATAGCGGCCCGGATCGACCGAACGGCTGAGCGGCGTCCGGGCAGCGGTGGGGCACGGACTTGGCTGTGGCGCGCTGCCGCAGCTTCGCTGTTCGTCGCGTTGGCGGCCGGCCTGTTGATCGGTCCCCGGTTGGGAGACCTGCCGACGGTCACGTCGGGTGACACCGTCGCCTCGTCGGCTGCCGGCGATCTGCGACTGCCCGCTACGCTGGCCGCGAACGAGGCCGAATACCAGGCGGCGTTCCGGGAATTCATCACCGTGGGGCGCGCCCGGCAGGGCCTGTCCCCGCAGACGATCGACCGGATCGAGGCCGGCTGGGCCGATTTGAGGGATACGGAAGACGCGCTGACGGCCGCCCTGGCGGAAAGCCCGGGCAATGCCTTCCTGACCGCCCGGATGATGGAACTGCGCGCGCGGCAGCTGGGCTTTTTGCAGCAACTGGCAGCGCTTGACCAGGATTACAGGAGATTGACGACATGACGACCCACACCAGCATTTCACTGCAAGGCAGTATCCGGATCCTGATATCCGTGTTCGCGTTGACGCTGCCGTTCTCCGCCACCGCCGGCGAAGAAATCGAGGAAACCCTGAGCATACCGGAGGACGGTCTTGTCGCCGTGGAAAACCTCGCCGGCAGTGTCGAATTCGTCGCCTGGGATCGCGCCGAGGTGCAGATCAGAGGTGAGGCCGGCGACACCGTGGAAGATGTCGAGATCGGATCCACCGCGTCGGGCGTCACAGTCCGCATCATCAATCGCAGCGGTGAGCGCCAGATCGACGGCACGGACCTGTACCTGCGGGTGCCGGAAGCCGCGAGCATCGAGGCCGAGACCGTCAGCGCGGATATTTCCGTCAGTGGCAGCCACGGCAAGGCGATCTCCCTGCGGACGGTCAGCGGCGATCTGCAGGTTGACGCCTCACCGCAGCGCATCGAGCTGAAGTCGGTCAGCGGTGACGTCGAATTTGAGGGCTCCGTCCCGCGCTCGGCCATCGAGACGGTCAGCGGAGAGATCGTCGTCGTGGGCGCTCACGATGAGATCGCCGCCAGCACCGTGTCGGGCGACCTGTCGCTGGAGGCAGGTGAGGTGCGCAGGGGGCGTTTCGAGGTGGTCTCCGGTGACCTCGTGATGAGTCTGGCCGTGGCGGAAGACGGCCGTCTGAACTGTGACTCGATGAGCGGCGATGTGCGGCTGAGCCTGCCGGCCGGCCAGCAGGGCAATTTTGTCGCTCAGAGCCTGAGCGGTGACATTCACAGCGATTTCGGCAAATCCTCGCAGGTGTCGAACGGCCCCGGTGTCATCCTGGAGCATCAGGAAGGCCAGGGTGGGGCCAAGATTCGGGCCGAAACGTTCAGCGGGGACGTCTCCATCCGCAGGCAATGACCCGCGGCGCGGCTGCGTCAGGGCTTCCTGAGGCGGCCGCTGATGTCCTGCCTGGCGGCCTGGATCAAGGCATCCCGGTCCAGTGACGCCAGGATGGTGCGTGCGGTATCCCTGGGGCCGGTGCTGCCCCAGGATTTTCCTCGCGAAAACCAGGTCTGGGCCATTTTCCCGGTCAGGTAGGTCGCATACCATGCCAGGGCCCCCTGGGCCGTCGCGGTCAGCGCGGTCGACAGGCCGACACTCGCCGTCTTGAGCGCCGAGGCCACCAGGTTTACACCCCAATAAGTGCCCATCAGGGCCACGAGTTGCGCCGAAATGGTGAGCAGTAGTTTGGAGGCTTCCCTGCGGGACAGGCGAAAGCCGTATACCTCGCCGAGGTGGATGACCATCGCGATGTCGCCGCCGGCCGCAGCCAGCAGGTCCGAAACCGGCACGGGGTTCAGCGCCACCAGCACGGCTTTGCCGGCGCAGTAGTTACGGATGATCCGTTCTGCCACGGTCTTGCGGGCGGCCACGATCCGGGTGGCCACTTTCTGGTCCAGCTCGCTCGCGAACAGTGCCGCGTTCAGAGCGGCCAACGACTGGCCGTCGCGCTCGAGCAGGGACCACAGCCGCTCCTTGAGCTCTGCAATCCCGGCCGGCCGCTCGCGCCGGATTTCGTGCTCCCCGCCGCGGTCGTCGATCTGGATAACGGTCTCGGGCCTGGGATCCGCACTGGCGGTGATAACCCGGTCGGGGGGCAACAGCTCCG
>CALKKN010000054.1 GCA_937995275.1 uncultured Lysobacterales bacterium
GAACCTCTATGCTCAGAAACATATCAAACGTCCCGGCCGGTTTAATAACGACCGGCACAACCCCTATCATATGGCAAGCGGTGGGTACTTGACCAACCCCGGACGCGGTCCGGCCCTGCCGCGCGGGGTCCGCATCGGGCCGGGCGAACCAAACGAGGAACAGGTAGTGAACGAATGCATCGCAGTACTGGAATACGAACACGGCATCGTGGCGATCGACAGCGGCCAGGTCCGGCCGCAGATGGCCGCCTGCTACCTGCTCGAGACCGATACCGCGGTGGCTGTCGTCGAGACCGGCAACAACCACAGCACCGGGCGCATCCTGTCGGTCCTCGCCCACCGCGGGCGGCGAACCGAGGAAGTCGGCCACGTTATCGTGACGCACGTCCACCTGGATCATGCCGGCGGTGCGGGCAGCCTGATGCAGCAGCTGCCCAACGCCACGCTGGTCGTCCATCCGCGCGGCGCCCGGCACATGATCGATCCGTCGCGCCTCGAGGCCAGTGTCCGGGCCGTCTACGGCGACGAGGAGTACGAGCGCCAGCACGGCGCCCTGATCGGTGTCCCGGAGGAGCGGATCCTGGTCATGGAGGACGGCGGGGAACTGCAAATCGGCAGGCGCACCCTGGGGTTCATGGACACTCCCGGTCACGCCCGCCACCATTTCTGCGTGTGGGACGAGGCCAGCCGCGGCTGGTTCACCGGGGACACCTTCGGGCTTTCGTATCGCGATCTGGACACGGCGGCCGGCCCGTTCATTTTTCCGACCACGACGCCCATCCAGTTCGATCCCCCGGCCCTGATCGATTCCGTGGGCCGCCTGATGGACCGGGAGCCGGAGAACATGTACCTGACCCACTTCGGCGGCGTTCGCGACCTGCGGCGCCTGGCGGATGACCTGGTCGACGGCATCAGGCAGTTCGCCGCCTGGGGGGAGACATTCGAGGCGCATCCGGACCGCTCGGGGCAAATCCGGTCCGCGATGATGACCTGGCTGGTGGAGCGCGCCCGGGAGCATGGCGTCACGCTGTCCGACGAACGCCTGCGGGACCTCTTTGCCGGCGACGTCGAGTTGAACAGCCAGGGCATCGAGTTCTGGCTGGATCACGGCCGCTGAGCCCGCATCCGGCGAGGCGCCCGGGAAAGGAGTGGCCCGGCAGCGGAGGGCTGCTGCCGGGCCGGGTCCGGTCACGGATTCGCCATACAGGCGATGGTCTGGGAGAAACCGAACGAATCCGCTCCCGGTTCCGGTGACGTTCCCAGACGCGTCAGGAACCACCGGAAACAACGACTGACTGGCCCGGCTGCAGGCGCTCGGCGCCGCGGGTCACCACCCGGTCGCCGCCGCTGACGTCACCGATGACCTCGACCAGGGTGTCCAGCCCGATGCCGGTGTCGACCCGGATCTTCTCCACGGTGTTTTCCGCAGTGACCCGCAGCACGAAAATTTCCGAGCCGCGCAGCACCAGTGCATCGCGCGGCACGGCGACCAGCTGCCGCGGATCGCTGTTGGGCAGGGCGACGCGTACCGGGCTGCCGATCACCCAGGCCGGATTGTCGGCGGCGATCCGGACTTCGAACATCCGGGAGCGCTCGTCGCCGACCGGGATGACGCGGCGAACGGGACTGAGGGACTCGCCCTGCTGGTGCCTGACCGAGACCTCGAGCCCCTCGCGGACATGTCCGGCCACGGTGAGCGGCGCCTGCACGCGGATTTCACGGTTACCGGTATCCACCAGCCTGACGACCTCGGAGCCCCGGCCGACGAATTCGCCGGCCTGCACGAGGCGTTCGACCACGACGCCCGCAAACGGGGCCACGATCCGTGACTGCTCCAGCCGCCGTTCGGCCTGCGCAACCGCGACCCGCGCGCGGCGGATCTCCTGCACGGTCATGTCCAGCTGGGCTCTCGCCTCGTCGATCTGGTTGACCGAGGCGTTGTTGCTCGACGCCAGCCGGTCGAGCCGGCCGAGGTTGGCCTTCTGGTAGCGCTCCTGCGCCAGCAGGCTTTGCAGTTGCGCCTCGTTGTCCTCGAGTTCCAGCCTGAGGTCGGTGTCATCGACCCAGGCCACCGGGCTGCCCGCTTCGATCGCTTCGCCGACCTCGGCCACCCAGGTGATGCGGCCGTCCGTCTCGGCGCCGATGCGGGCGTCGTTGCGGCTGATCACCGTGCCGGGGACCCAGAGGGAGGCCGCGTACACATCGAGGCGCGCCTCGTCGACCGAGACCGGCGCCGGCGGCATCTGGGCCAGGCCGGTGGCCGGCAGGCAGGCGGCCAGCAGCAGCGCGGTCCATTTGAGAAGATATCGAGGTTGGGGTTTCATCGTCGACTCCCGTTTCATGTCAGTGGCCGGCTTCCAGCGCCGGTTGCGATAGGTTTTCCGTGGCCCGGTCGCGAACGCCCGAGCCGATGCGCAGCAGGGCCGGCAGCATCAGCAGCGTGAAGAACAGGCTGCAGGTCATGCCGCCTACGATGGCGGTCGCCAGCCCGCGGTAAATAACGCTGCCCTCCCCGGGCATCAGCACCAGGGGCAGCATGCCGAAAATGCTGGTGAACGTGCTCATGAAGATCGGCCGCAGGCGCAGGTTCAGGGCCTGCCGCACCGCTTCCTCGCGCCCCAGCCCTTCCCGCTCCGCGCGGCGCGTCTGGTCCACCAGCAGGATCGCGTTGTTGACCACGAGGCCCAGCAGGATGATGAAGCCGATCATGGTCAGGAGGTCCATGGGCTGGAAGCTGAACAGGTTCAGCACCTGCAGGGCGATGACGCCGCCCACGCCCGCCAGCGGTATCGTCAGCGTGACGATGGCGCTGTCCTTCAGCGAGCGGAAGAGTCCCGCCATCAGCAGGAACAGGATGCCCAGCGCCATCAGGAAATTGGTGCTCATGGTCCCGATGGCGTCGGCCAGGCTGTCCGCGCTGCCGCCGTAAACGATCGCCCCGTCGTCCGGCAGCGAGGCCTTGAGCGCCGGCTCGACCTCCTCGCGAATGGTTGTAACGGCCGTTTCCAGCGAGACGTTTTCCGGCGGGCTGACGCTCAGCGACACCGTGCGCCGGCCGTTGACGCGCCGGATCTGGCCTGGGCCGGTGGTCCGCTGCACGTTGACCAGTTCGCCGAGCGGCACCACCTCGCCGGCCGGGGTCATGACCGGCGTGGCCGCCAGTTGTTCCGGGGTATCCCAGCCGCCGGCGCTGAGAATGATGTCCATGCGGTCTTCCCCGTCGAAGTACTCGCCCAGCCACAGGCCGTTGCCCAGGGTGCGGATGACCGAGGCCACGGCGTTGCGGCTCCAGCCGACTTCCGAAATGCGCACGTCGTCCGGGTGGATCCGCAACTCGGGCTCGGCCAGCTCCGGCGGCGGGAAGGATTGCACGTTGGCTCCGGGGAACACTTCCATCAGCTGCTGTTGCCCCGAGGCCGAGGCGGCCATCAGGCCGGCTTCGTCCGCGGACTGCATGTGCACGGCGATGTCGCGCCCGCCGCCGAACCCGCCGAACAGGTTGCCCTGGGCCGCGAAGCCCCTGAAATCGGGTATGCCGACCAGGATCTCTTCGCGCATGATGGTTTCCAGCTCCTTGACGCGGGACTGGTCCTGCACGCGGGCGCCGATCGTGCCGCCGCCGGAGAACAGCCAGATGTAGTAGTTCTTCAGCGCGGGTTCTTGCTCGCCGCTCATGTAGGGTTCCAGGCGCTCGATCAGGGTGCTGACGATCTCCTCTTCCTTCATCGTCCAGGTCGCTCCGGGCGGCGTCTGCAGGAACGCGTCGACCGCATCCCGCTTGACCGGCGGCAGGTAGTCCAGCTGTGGAAACAGCGACCAGGTGATGAGCAGCGGCGCGATAGCGAGCACGGCGATGACCACGCCGCGGCGCAAGCGCGTCCCGCTCGCCTTCATCAGAAAATCCGTCACCCGCAGCGCGGCCGGCGCCCGGTCGGCTGGCGTCGTGCGGGCCTTGAGCAGCGTGCCGCCCAGCGTGGGGAGGATGGTCAGCGCCACCAGCAGCGAGGCGCAGACGGCGATGGCGATGGTCAGTGCCAGATCGGCGAACAGTTGCCCCTCGACGTCCTGCAGGAACAGGACCGGCAGAAAGATCGCGACCGTGGTCGCGGTGGACGCCAGCAGGGCGCCCTGCACCTGGTGGGTGCCGGTGAGCGCGGCGCGCGCCGGGGTCTCGCCGTGTTCGCGCAGGCGCACGATGTTTTCCGAGACGACGATGGCGGCGTCCAGGACCATGCCGACGGCGAACGCCAGGCCGGCCAGGGAGATCACGTTCAGCGAGCGCCCGGTCAGTTGCAGCACGATGAACGTGGCCAGCAGCGAAACCGGGATGGCCGTGGCGATCAGCAGCGTGCCGCGCCCGTCGCGCAGGAACCACCAGAGGACCCCGACCGCCAGCAGGATGCCGATCAGCAGGTTGTTGGTCACCAGTTTGACCGCCCGCTGGATAAAGACAGATGCGTCGAAGGATTGCTGAACGTCCAGGCCGAGGTCCTTCAGCGGACCGGCGCGCAGTTCGTCCATGGCCGCCTTCACCTCGGTCAGCGCGGCCAGCACGTTGGCGCCGTTCTGCCGGTCGATCCGCACGCCCATGGCCGGGTTCCCGTTCTGGATGACGATGTCGTTGCGCAGGCCGCGGTCAACCCGGATTTCGGCGATGTCGCCCAGGCGCACCGGGCGCCCGTCGCGCCACTCCAGCATCTGGTTGCGGAGCTGCTCCAGGTCGTAGCGGCCCTCGAACCGCAGCGTGTATTGCCGGCGGCCGACGTCCACGAAACCGCCGGAGGTGTCGTTGCTGCGGCTGGCGCGCGCGGCGATGTCGGGCAGCGTAACGCCCAGTTCGGCCGCGCGGTAGGGGTCGATGACGATCTGCAGTTGTTCGGGTGCGCCGGCGAGGAAGTCCACACCGGCCACGCCGTCGATGCTCTCGATCCGGGGCTGGATGATATCCGTCACCTGGCGCGCGTAATCCGTGAGCTGACCCGGCGTGCCGGGCAGCTTCTGCACGAAGTACCAGGTCAGGGCGCCGTTGGCCGTACCCCGGCCGCCCAGCTGGACGACCGGCGGATCGGCGTCCGCCGGCAGGGGCGGCAGGCGGTTCAACCGGCCGATGACGTCCATCAGCGTGGCCTGCATGTCGGTTTCCAGGCTGAACTGCATGTTGATGAACGCGCCGCCGTTGAAGGCGTTGGCCTCCATGACTTGCAATCCCGGCAGTCCCTGGAGTACCTCTTCCATCGGTTCCAGGATTTCCGCCTCGACCTCCTTGGGGGAAGCGGCCCGCCAGCTTGCCTGTACGTTGAGCTGCGGCAGGTCGATATCGGGAAAAAGCTGCACGGGCAGCCGGTTGAGGCTGAACAGGCCGAACAGCGTGATGATGGCGACGGCCACGGCGACGCCGGCCGGGTTCCTGACTGCCCTCTCGGTGATTTGCATCTGATCTTCTGCCATCCCCAGGGCGTTCCTGGTGAATTACTGTTGTCGTTGGCCTCCGGCACCGCATGGAAGGCACCGGATATTTGGCAGGTTAGACGATTGTCAGTGGGGATTGGTTGTGACTTTAGTCACGGGTTGCGCCGAGGCGAAAGGCAGCAGCGACGGGCTGAGCCGGATCAGCTGAAATGGCGCAGCTTGTCCTTGTAGGAGCGTGACAGCTTGACGGTGTGGCCGCCGGTCAGCGTCAGAAAATACTCGCCGTTGATGTGCGCCTGCATCTCGCGGACGCAATTGACGTT
>CALKKN010000055.1 GCA_937995275.1 uncultured Lysobacterales bacterium
GCGGAGCTGGCGCTGGACTACCCCTTGCCCAAACTGCTGCTGGAGTACCGCAGTCTCAGCAAGCTGAAGTCTACTTATACAGACAAGCTGCCTGAGATGATCAATCACCGCACCGGCCGGGTGCATACTTCCTATCACCAGGCCGTGGCGGCGACCGGGCGCCTGTCGTCCTCCGATCCCAACCTGCAGAACATCCCCATCCGGACCCCGCTCGGACGGCGCATCCGGCAGGCGTTCATCGCGCCGAAGGGCTGGCTCATCATGGCCTGTGACTATTCGCAAATCGAGCTTCGCATCATGGCGCACCTGTCGGGCGACAAGGGGCTGCTGAAAGCATTCCGGGACCAGGTGGACGTACACCAGGCCACCGCCAGCGAGGTGTTCGGCGTGCCGTACAAAGAGGTGGACAGCGACCATCGCCGGGCCGCCAAGGCCATCAACTTCGGGCTCATGTACGGCATGTCCGCATTCGGCCTGTCGCGGCAGCTGAACATCGGCCGGGCCGAGGCCCAGGCGTACATGGACACCTACTTCATGCGGTACCCGGGGGTAGCCGAGTACATGGAGGAAACCCGCAAACAGGCGCATGAGCGGGGTTTCGTTGAGACGCTGTTCGGACGCCGGCTGTACCTGCCAGATATCAACGCGAGCAACACCCAGCGCCGCCAGGCCGCCGAACGCGCTGCAATCAATGCGCCGATGCAGGGTACCGCGGCCGACATCATCAAGCGGGCGATGATCAGCGTCGACGAATGGCTGCAGCGCAAACGGCCGGAAGCGCACCTGGTCATGCAGGTGCACGACGAACTGGTCTTCGAGGTGCGCAAGGATCAACTGGACGATCTGCAGGCCGCGGTCGTGAAGCGCATGTCCGGAGCCGCGGACCTGGAGGTACCGCTGGTTGTCGACACGGGCCATGGCCCCAACTGGGACACCGCCCATTGACCGCGATACCGGCCCGCCTCGCATTTTGGCTCCTGCTGCCGGTTGCCGCCGTGCAGGGGCTCTGGCTGCGGCGCCGGGCGACGCGCCTGCCCGGCGCCGTCGGCGAGCGCCGCGGCGTCCACGGCGAGGGTGAGGCGTTCCACCTGCTGGCGCTCGGCGACTCCATCATCGACGGAGTCGGCACGGGGGTCATGGAACGCTCCCTGCCGGTGCAGTTCGCCACGGCCCTGGCCGAACAAACCGGCCACCGGGTGGTGTGGTGCGTGGACGGCGCCAGCGGCCGCACCATCCAGGACCTGCTCGACCGCCTCGATCAGCCCGACCATCCGGCCGACGTTGACCTGGTCCTGATTTCCATCGGCGTAAACGACGTCACGGGGCTGAGCAGCACGGGCCACTGGAGGCGCAGCCTGCGTTTGCTGCTGACCGGGATACGCGCCCGCTGGCCGCGCGCGCGCATTGTCTTTGCCGGGTTGCCCTGCATGGAGAAATTCCCGCTGCCGCCCCAGCCCCTGCGGTTTTCGCTGGGGTTGCGCGCAGCGGTGCTCGACCACATCGCGGCGTCGGTTGTCGCCGGGCATCCCGGCGCCACCCACGTGCCGACCCGCATTGACCCCCGGCATCATGATTTCTGCGAGGACGGCTTTCACCCTTCAGCGGAATCCTGCACCTTATGGGCCAGGGAACTGGCTGCCAAGGAAGCATGGAGCACGAGCACATGAGTGATTTTGAAACTGCCAAGAGTGAACTGAAACCGAGGCCCGAGGACGTCGACTCCCCGGCCGCCATCATCAAGGCGATGTATGCAACGATTTCCGGGCCGGCCGGCAAGCGCAACTGGCAGCGGGAGCGTAGCCTGTTCCTGCCCGGCGCCCGGTTGATACCGATCGGCAAGCGCATCCACGGGCAGCAGGGGCTGCAGTTGCTGACCATCGACGAATGGATCGACGGCGTCACGGATTTTTTCGAGGAGAACGACTTCTGGGAATCCGAGGTCATGTGTCACATGGACCGTTTCGGCAACATGGTCCAGGCCTTCAGCACCTACGAAGCGCGCGACCTCCAGGACGGCCCGCCGATCGCGCGGGGCATCAACAGCATCCAGGTGGTGTTTCACGACGGGCGGTGGTGGATCGCCAGCATCGTGTGGGACAACGAAACCCGCGAAAACCCGATCCCGGGGGAATTTGCGCCTTACCTGTGGTGAGTCGGAGTCGGCCTCACGGTTGCTCCGCGATGTCCTCCGCCAGCCAGTCGCGCGGTTCCAGGTAATCGTAAATCACCGACTCCTCTGAGCCGGGTTCCGGCTGCCAGTCGTACCGCCAGGCGACCAGCGGCGGCAGGGACATCAGGATGGACTCGGTGCGTCCGCCGGACTGCAGCCCGAACAGCGTGCCGCGGTCGTAGACCAGGTTGAATTCGACGTACCGGCCGCGCCGGTAGAGCTGGAATTCCCGCTGGCGCCGGGTCCAGGCCTGGTCCTTGCAGCGCCTGACGATGGGCAGGTAAGCCCCGAGGTAACTGTCGCCGACAGCCCGCAGGAACTCGAAGCAGCGTTCGAAGCCCCACTCGTTCAGATCGTCGAAGAACAACCCGCCGACACCGCGGGGCTCATCGCGGTGCTTCAGGAAGAAATACCGGTCGCACCAGGACTTGTAGCGGGGATACACGGCCTCCCCGAACGGCAGGCAGGCCGCGCGGGCCGTGCGGTGCCAGTTGACGACGTCCTCATGTACCGGGTAGTAGGGCGTCAGGTCGTAGCCGCCGCCGAACCACCAGACCGGCGCCGCGCCCTCTTTCTCAGCGACGAAAAAGCGAACGTTGGCGTGGCTGGTCGGGACGTGCGGATTTTCCGGGTGGATCACCAGCGACACCCCGAGCGCTTCGAAGCGGCGGCCGGCCAGCTCCGGGCGCGCGGCGGTTGCCGACGGCGGCAGCCGGGCGCCGGTGACGTGGGAGAAATTCACACCGGCCTGCTCGAACACGGCCCCGCCCCGCAGCACCCGGGTTCGCCCGCCGCCGCCAAGCACTGCGGTTTCCTGCCGGTCCGCGCCGTCGCGCCCAGCCCCATGGTCGCGGGTCCAGGCGTCTTCGGCGAAATCCGCCCCGCCGTCCTCCGCAGCCACCGCCTCGCAGATACGATCCTGCAAGGCGAGCAGGTAATCCCTGACGTCCCGGGTCGCTATGCCCTGGTCAATGCTCATTCATCCCGTCCGTATCACTTTGCCACTTGCCAGGTCCCGGATTTCGCTGGGCCGCTCGCCGGCGCCCAGTTCTCCCTCCACGATGCCGCACAGCGCAGCGCCGAAATAGTCCGTGACCTGCTCGGGCGTGCGGGCCGGCGGGGCCGCGCGGGGATTGGCGCTGGTCGAGACGATGGCCCCGCCGAAAGCCTCGCACAGCGCCCGGCAGAGGGGGTGTGCCGTCACGCGAACCGCCATGGTCGGGTGGAATCCGGCCAGCCAGTCGGGCACGCCCGCAGCCCGCGGAAACAGCCAGGTGACCGGGCCCGGCCAAGTCGCAAGGGCGCGGTCGAGCAGGGTGTCTTCGACCGCTTCGATGAAAGGCCCGAAACGGTCCAGTGAATCGGCAATCAGTATCAGGCCGGCATCGGCGGGCCGGCTCTTCAGTTCCAGCACGCGCCGGACCGCCGTCTCGTTGGCAGGGTCGCAACCCAATCCATAGACGGCCTCGGTGGGGTAGGCGATCACCCGTCCCTGCCGCAGGCATTCCACGGCTTTGCGGACCGTGAGGAGCGGGCCGGCCACGGCCGTCACTTCAGTCGCCGCTGGCCTTGGCCGCGACCTCCGCGGTTTCGCGCCGGGTGGTCGTTTTCCGGGCGGCTGCTTTTTTCGTGCGGGCCTTCTTGGTACCGGCCTTCTTCTTGCCCGCCTTCTTCTTGGCAGCCTTTTTCGGGGTTTTCTTCCTTGCGGCCTTCTTGCGGCTGGACTTGTCAGGTGCCGCCGCCAGGGCAGCGAGGCACTCATCCAGTGTCATCGATTCGGGTTCGCGATCCTTGGGCATCCGGGCATTTTTTTTGCCGTCGGTGATGAAGGGGCCCCAGCGGCCCTTGAGAATCTGCACGTCGGTGCCGTCGAACGTACGCAGAATCCGGTCCAGGTCGGCCTGTATTTTGGCCGCGATCAGTTCGAGCGCGTGTGACAGCGTCACCGTGTGGGGGTCGTCGTCCCGCAGCGAGACGAACTTGTTGCCGTAACGGATGTACGGCCCGAACCGGCCAATCCCCGCCGAGACGCTCTCACCCTCGGGCGTGAAACCAAGGTCCCGCGGCAGCTTGAATAACTCCAGAGCATCTTCCAACGTTATGGTTTCGAGGCTCTGGCCCGGCCGGAGACCGGCGAACCGCGGTTTTTCCTCGTCTTCGACCGTGCCGATCTGGGCATGTGGCCCGAAACGGCCGAGGCGTACCGAGACTTCGCGGCCGGTCTTCGGGTCCTCGCCCAGCACCCGGGTGGCTTTCGCGTCGGCGCGGCTGACCGATTCCTCCTTGTCTCGAACCCGTCGGATGAACGGTTTCCAGAACTGCATCAGCGGCGGAATCCAGTGCATCTCGCCGCGCGAGATTTCGTCCAGCGTGTCCTCCATTCGCGCGGTGAATTGGTAATCCACATAGGGCTCGAAATGCTTTTCGAGGAAGCGTGCAACCACGCGGCCCGTGTCGGTGGGCATGAAGCGCCGCCGATCGAGCTCGACGTAGCTGCGGCGCACCAGGGTCTGGATGATGCTGGCGTAGGTCGACGGCCGGCCGATACCGAAATCCTCGAGCGCCTTCACCAGACTGGCTTCCGAGTACCGCGGCGGCGGCTCCGTGAAGTGCTGTTCCGCCCGGACCGCCTCCAGCCGCACGACATCTCCCTCCTTCATGTCCGGCAGACGTTCCTCCTTTTCCTCCTTCCCCTGCGGGCGGGACTCCTCGTAGACGCGCAGATAGCCCGCAAAGGCAATCACGGAGCCGTTAGCCCTGAAAGTCGCGTCCCCGGCGCAGTCGAACTCGAAGGCCACCTGGTCGACCAGGGCCGGGAGCATCTGGCAGGCCATGGACCGGCGCCAGATCAGCTCGTAAAGCCGGTACTGGTCTTCGGTCAACGTGGCTTTCAACTGGTCGGGGTGCAGCGCCGCGGAGGTGGGCCGGATGGCCTCGTGCGCCTCCTGGGCGTTCCTGGACTTGGTCTTGTAGACGTTCGGGCCGGCCGGCAGGAAATCTGCCCCGAACCGGTCCTTGATCCGGGCCCGCAGGTCGGCGACGGCCTCGTCTGACAGGTGCACCGAATCGGTACGCATGTAGGTGATCAAGCCCTGGCTTACGCCATTGATCTTCACACCTTCGTAAAGGGTCTGCGCGGTTCGCATCGTCCGCTGCGCGGAAAACCGCAACTTGCGCGCGGCATCCTGCTGCAGCGTGGAGGTTATGAACGGCGGCGCGGGCCGCCGCTTCCGCTGGCTGCGTTTAACGCGATCGACGCGCAGCTTGCCGGCAGCGGCCTGGCTGAGCCGATCGCGCACCTGGTGCGCCTGCTCTGCGTTCGTGATGTCGAATTGCTTGAGACGGGCATCCCGCAGGCGGACCAGGCGCGAGTGGAAATCCTGGCCGCTGTGCTGCATGTCGGCCTCGATGGTCCAGTACTCCTGCGCCTCGAATCGTTCGATCTCGCGCTCGCGCTCGACAATCATCCGCAACGCCGGGCTCTGCACCCGCCCGGCCGACAGGCCGGTCTGGATCTTCTTCCACAGCAGCGGACTCAGATTGAAGCCGACCAGGTGGTCCAGCGCGCGGCGGGCCTGCTGGGCATTGACCAGGTCCATGGAGAGTTCGCGCGGACTGGCGACCGCCTCCTTGATCGCCCGTTCAGTGATTTCGGAAAACTCTACGCGATAGAACGGAATCTTTTCGGTCAGGCCCTCTTCCCGCAGGATCTCGTAGATATGCCAGGAAATGGCCTCGCCCTCGCGATCGAGGTCCGTGGCCAGGTAGACGGCCTCCGCCTTCCGGGCTGCCCTGACGATTTCGCGGACGTGCTTCTCGCTGCCTTCGTTCAACTCGTAGGTCATCGCAAAATCGTTGTCCGGATCGACGGCGCCATCGCGAGACGGCAGGTCCCGGACATGGCCATAGGACGCCAGGACCTTGAAGTCCCCTCCAAGGTATCTGTTGATGGTGGCGGCTTTGGCCGGAGATTCTACGATCAGCAGTTTGATGCCGGAGTCCTCTGGTTCTTGTTTTTATTAATGGCGGTAGTCCTGCTCGGTGTCAAACATGAGGTCTTCCATCCAGGCGTAGCTGGCTTCCTGCCCGGGCTGGTTGAACAGGACCATCAGGACAACCCACTTGACGTCTTCGAGCATGATCTCGTCACTTTCCAGCGCCATCAGGCGGTCCAGCACCTGCTCGCGACGCTGCGGATCGAGAATGCCGATGTTGGACAGGTACACCAGGAAATCCCGGCAGTTCGTGTCGAGACGGTTGATCTCAGAATCGATGAACACCCGGATGGGTTCCGCGGTCTGCATGTTGAAATCGGGCTGAAACCGTTGTTCCGCCAGGCCGTCCAACCATTCGAACGCCTTGTCGATTTCACCGTTGCTGAACCCGGCTTCGTGAAGATTCTCCTCCAGGGATTCGCGGTCAGGCTGCTCGTCGGGCTCGTCGTAAAAGTAGTTCTCGAACAGGTACATCAACACGTCGAGTACGTTTTCTTTCATTCTTGACCTCTTGTAAGGAGTCTCGCTTCACGGGCGACGGCTTCGCTCGGCCGCCTCTTTGGCTGCGCCAAAACCGCAACCTCCCTCTCGCCTGCCCTCGACTCACCCAACCGGGGGCGGCGGGTCGCCTTCGGCTCCCCTGCGGCTGAAGGCCCCGCCCGGGTGCGCTTCAACCAGTCCTCTCAGCTCCAGCAGGAGCAGCATGGCCGACACGGCTCGCGCCGTCAATCCGCTCTGCTCGATTATCCGGTCCACGGGCTTCGGGTCATGACCCAGGCACGACCAGAGCTTCCGGTACTCGGGATCCGGGTCGAGTTGGGGATCGATCGGGCCAGACTCAAGCGCAGGGTCTTCCCCAGCCGCTTCGCCGGCGGCCAGTTCGCCGCGCAACCGGTCGGCCAGGCGGCCGGCCAGCGGCGCCAGTTCCTGCATGATTTCGTCGACGCTCTCGACCAGCCGCGCGCCATCGCGTATCAGGCGGTGGCAGCCCTTGGACAGCGGATTATGGATCGATCCTGGCAATGCGAACACCTCGCGCCCCTGGTTGCCCGCCATGCGGGCCGTGATAAGCGTTCCGCTACGCAGGCCGGCCTCGACCACCAGCACGCCGAGGCTGAGCCCGGAGATCAGCCGGTTGCGAGACGGGAAATGTGCGCGCCGGGCAGGCGTCCCGAGGGGCAATTCCGAGACCAGGGCGCCACGCTGCCGGATGCGCCCGGCCAGCGCTTCGCTGCTGGCGGGATAGACACGGTCGACCCCGGTCCCCAGCACGGCGATCGTGGTCCCGTCCGCGTCCAGTGCCGCCTGGTGGGCGACGGAGTCGATTCCCGCAGCCAGGCCGCTGGTGATCGCCATGTCCCGCCGCGCCAGTTCCAGGGCGAAATCGCGCGCATTGTCACGCCCACCCGCCGTCGGGTTGCGGCTGCCGATCACGGCCACCTGGGGTTGCCATAGGAGGTCGGGGTCACCGGCGACGAAGAGCGCCGCGGGAGGTGAAGGGATGCTTCCCAGCAATGGCGGAAACCACTCGCAGTCGGCCGTCAGCAGGTGGTGGCCGGGGGCCGCCAGCCAGTCCATGTCCATCTGCAGCCGATCCTGGTCGGGACTGCGCAGGGCGTCGGCCACCTCGTCCGGCACCTTTGCCTGGCGCAAGGCCGCCGGAGACGCGGCCACCAGGTTGTCCACGCCGCCGAACCGATCCGCGAGTTCCAGCAGCCGCGCACCCCCGAGTCCAGGAGCGCGCAGTGCGATAAGCCAGCTTCTGTGCTTCGTGACAGCAATCCCCGGGTTGGCTGCACGCACGCCTGCTCGGAGGGGATGGGCGCACAGTGCGCTTCGTGCCCCGCGGGCCTGCGTTGTCTACATGCAGGTGGTTGGACCCGCGTCGCTGCTCCCGGCAGCGGGGACTAAAGCCGCTCGTCGGGATGTCGAAGCAGGTCGTATTCCTCGACGACCCGTGCGCCGCCCAGGACCATGCCGTAGCTGATCTCGTCAAAGGTGCGGAACACCATGACCAGACCGTCGTACACTTCGGGCAGGCGAACCTCGGCATCCTTGGCGAAACTGCCCCAGCGATAGCCGGTGCGGTCTGCCACCACGGCACCTCTGCCGAACGCGGAAAACACGTGTCCCGGCTCCAGGCCCTGGTTGGTCCCGCCGTTGATCGACACGATCTGGTGCATGCCGACACCGGACCGCTGCCCCGATGTGCCGAGAACCCTCAGCCCGTCAGGGACACTGTCCATGGCCCGCGGGAAAAACGTGCTTTCATATCCCGGGTCGTTTGCCGGCAGTATAAAGTCCCCGGGCTTGACCTCTGTACGATCCCGGATGATGTCGAGGACGGAAATCTCCCCGGCCTTCGCCACGCGCACCCGGCTGACCTCGACCAGTTCGTACCCCACCGGATCCCTCGGCCGGCGGTTCCAGGGGCTAACCGTGTTGAAGCTGTCTTCGTCGCGATCCCACACGTTGGGGACCACCCTCCAATGCTTCTGCGGCAGCACGCGGCGGATTTCCGGCGGGTCACCGAGGCGGTCGTAGATATTCGACAGGCGGGCCACCACATACTCTTCCCCCGCCTGCGCGTTCAGGCCGCGGCCGTAGGTCACATCGCTGTGGGTCGAATTCAGGCGCTGGTCCTCGTTCGCCACGATGTAAGGGAGTCCGGCGAACTCCTCCGGCGAGAGCACGCGCAGATTGCGTATGAACGGCGCGATCGATTCGAAGGGTATCGCGTCGATGGCGTCGTCCCGGTCCGTCACCCGAATGGAGGGGCTGAGTTTCTCCGTGCCACCGCGACGCAGCCTTAGCTGTGGAACGCCATCGACGTACACCAGCGAGATGACATCGCCGGGATAAATCAGGTGCGGGTTTTCGATTTGCGGATTGGCATGCCAGATCGCGGGCCATTGCCAGGGTTTGTCCAGGAATCTCCCTGAAATATCCCACAGCGTATCGCCCTTCACCACAACGTATTCGTCGGGGTGGTCGGAGCGTACCGACACGTCCTGTGCTACGACAACTCCGGTCAGGAACAGAGCCGCAAAGGTGAGGTAGATGAGTCTTCTGATCACGTTCCTTCCTCTTAAGTAGGCATCCAGCCATCTGTCAGATGCGGTCGTTTTTTGTCTGGCGAACCTAGGCCGCCATTGGCTATCATAATAAATGCGTAGACAAAGTTCATCTTAATTGTTTTTGGCGTCTGTAACTGTATGGCTAACTTAGAAATTCTGGAATTTCCCGATGCCCGCCTCAGGACCGTTGCCAAACCGGTCGAAAAGGTCGACGACACCCTGCGGCAGTTGATCGAGGACATGCTGGAGACCATGTACGATGCCGAGGGCATCGGCCTCGCGGCGACCCAGGTCAACTGCCACCGGCGACTGCTGGTGCTGGACGTCAGTGAAACCCGGGACGCGCCCCGGGTGTATATCAATCCGGAAATCCTGTCCAGCGAAGGCAGTGAAACCTGCGAGGAAGGCTGCCTGTCCGTGCCCGGCATTTACGCGGAAGTAAAGCGTGCCGAGCGTGTACGCGTGGCCGCACTGGACCGCGACGGCAACCGTTTCGAGGAAGACGTTGACGGCCTGCAGGCGATTTGCCTTCAGCACGAGATAGATCACCTCGACGGAAAGCTGTTCGTCGATTACCTGTCACCGCTCAAGCGCCGCATGGTGACCAAGAAGCTCCAGAAACAGCGCAAGATCGGCAGACAGACGCCCGAACGCGCGGTCCTCTAGTGCCCAGTCCGCCGGGACACCCGCGCGCATGACTCACCCCGGCCCGCTCCGTATCCTGTTCGCCGGGACACCGGAATTCGCGGTCGTGCCGCTGCGCCGCCTGTGCGCAAAGGGTTTTCCGCCCCTTGCGGTCCTGACCCAGCCGGACCGGCCGGCGGGCCGCGGCCGGGGACTGGCGGCCAGTCCCGTCAAACAGGCAGCAGCGGACTACGGCATTCCGGTCCATCAACCCGCTTCGCTGCGGGAAGCGGCCGCGGAGGACTTGCTGACTGCGCTCGCGCCGGACCTGCTGGTGGTGGTCGCGTACGGCCTCATTCTGCCGCCGCAAATTCTGGCCATCCCCAAATTCGGCTGCTGGAACATCCATGCCTCGCTGCTGCCGCGCTGGCGCGGGGCCGCGCCGATCCAGCGAGCCATCGAAGCGGGTGACGAGGAAACCGGCGTCTGCATCATGCAGATGGACGCAGGGCTGGACACCGGCCCGATCCTGCAGCACACACGCATACCGCTGGACGGCAGCGAGACCGGCGGCGACCTGCATGACCGGCTGGCCGATGTGGGCGCCCGGGCGCTGCTGGAGTGCCTGCGGCGGCTGGCGAGCGGAGCTCCGCCCGTCGGCGAGCCGCAAGACGAGACGGGCGCCTGCTATGCCGCAAAGCTCGAAAAGCGCGAGGCGGAAATCGACTGGGCCCGGCCCGCGGCGGTACTGGAACGGCGGGTGCGCGCTTTCGATCCCTGGCCCGTCGCGTGGTGCTCCATTGCCGGCGAGCGCACCCGCGTCTGGCGGGCGGCCCTCGTGCAGCGGGCTTCCTCAGATCCGCCGGGCACGGTTCTCGCCGCCAGCCGCGAGGGCATCGACGTCGCCACGGGCCACGAGGTCCTGCGCCTGCTCGAATTACAGCCCCCGGGCAAACGCCGCATGACCGTCGCGGAATACCTCAACGCGCGACGGCTGCCGGGCCGGCTGGACGGCGGCCCATGAACCGGCATCCGGCCGGCAACGCCCGGCTGGCCGCCCTCGAACTTCTGTCCAGGGTCCTCGACCAGGGGCGTAACATGTCCGAGGCCGGAGCGGAGGCCGAAACCCGCCTGCCGGACCCGCGCGACCGCGCCTTCGCTCGATTTCTGGCCTTCGGCGTATTGCGCTGGCTGTCGGCGTTGGACTGGCTGGCCGCTCAGCTGCTGAAGCGCCCGCTGAAACGGCGCGACCGCGACGTGCATCGCCTGATCCTGATCGGACTGTTCCAACTCTGGCAGGAGGGCACTGCCCATCATGCCGCCGTCAACGAATCCGCCGAAAGCGCCCGGGCGCTTGGCAAGCCGTGGGCCGTGGGCTTGGTCAACGCGGTTCTGCGCCGGTTCCAGCGCGAGCGTGACGGCCTGCTGACCCGGCTCGGCGGCCGCGACGAGCGGTTCGCCCACCCGGGCTGGCTGCTGCAGGCCCTGCGGCGGGACTGGCCGGACGACTGGGCCGCCATCGCCGAGGCGAACAACCAGGCCGCCGGGTTGTGGCTGCGGATCAGGAGGGGAGCGGACCGGGCTGCCCTCGCCGGCCACCTGGCTGATGCCGGTTTCACCACGGCGGCGCATCCGGATGCACCCGATGCCCTCCGCGTCGAGCCGGCCGTCACCGTGGACGCCCTGCCGGGGTTCGCCGCTGGCCTGGTGTCCGTTCAGGACCCGGCAGCGCAACTGGCGGCCGACCTGCTGGAACTGGCGCCGGGGCAGCGGGTGCTCGATGCCTGCGCGGCCCCGGGCGGCAAAACCTGCCATATCCTGGAAGCGGAGCCGGGCGTGCAACTGACCGCGCTCGATCACAGTCCGGACCGGCTCGAGCGAATCACAGAGAACCTCCAGCGGCTCGGCTTCGAGGGGCAGTCCGGCCTGCGCCTGGCGGCCGCGGACGCCGCGGAACCAGGCGACTGGTGGGATGGCGTGCCCTTCCAGCGAATCCTGCTGGACGCTCCCTGCACGGCCACCGGCGTGATCCGCCGGCATCCGGAGATCAAGTGGCTGCGGGACCGCGAGCAAGTCGCCACGGCCACGGAACTTCAGGGCCGCCTGCTCGAACGCCTCTGGCCACTGCTGGAAACCGGCGGTATCCTCTTATACGCCACGTGCTCGGTACTCAGCGATGAAAACAACAGGCAAATCCGGCAATTTCTGGCGCACCGCTCCGATGCGGAGGTGATGCCCCTCCATGCGGACTGGGGCCACTCCCTCGACCATGGACGCCAGATTCTGCCCGGCGAGCGCGACATGGATGGCTTCTATTATGCGCGGCTGCGCAAGGCCTGAAGCCATCGGCTCCCTGCTGGCCGCCCTCCTTGCTCTGGGTGGATGTCAGACGCAGTCCGCGGGGGGGGAATTCGAGATCAATGCCGTCGAGGCGCGGTGGGCCAACGGCCGCATGCGTGTTCACAGCGAACAGGTCCTGCGCTTCAGTGAACCGGCACGCCAGGCCCTTGGGCACGGCGTACCGCTGACAATCGAACTCGAGCTGATCCTGCGCAACACCGCCAGCCAGACCCGCGTCGCCCACGAACTGTCGGCCTACGAAATTCGCTACCTCCCCATGAGCGAGCACTACCAGGTCGCCCGGCTCGCGGACGGCCAGGTCAGAACCTACCCCCGCCTGCGCCACGCCCTGGCGGACCTCGGCCAATTGGACCTGGACCTCGAGACCGGCGCCCTGCCCGCCGACGACTATGAACTGCTGACCCGCATTCGCCTCGACCACGGCAGGATGCCTCCGCCGATGCGGCTGCCGGTGCTGTTCGACAGCGGCTGGAAACACGCTTCGACGTGGACGTCCTGGCCGGTCGCCGTGGATCCGGAGGCGTAGCCGGGTCATGGGCCCTTCCACCACACGGGCGAACAAGACCCGCCGGCTCCTGTTCAGGACGTTGCCGCTGGTCGCGCTGCTGGCCGCACTGCTGGTCTCCCTGTTCCTGGTCAGCGGCGTTCAGCAGGAGGGCGGCGCCACCTCGCCGGACGACCGCTATCTCTGGGTGCTGGTCGTCACCCTGGTTGCGCTGCTGATCCTGCTGTGGAGTATCGGTTACCGCCTGCTGCGCCTGGTGCGCAACGTGCGGGCGGGCGTCCCCGGTGCGCGGCTCGCGGCCCGCTGGGTGCGAAATTTCCTGGCGCTGTCGCTGCCCCCGGCCCTGATCGTGTTCTTCTTCTCAGCCTGGTTCCTGTCGAGCACGATCGACAGCTGGTTCGACGTGCGGGTGGAGGCGGCGCTGGCGGATTCGCTCCAACTCGGCCAGGAATTTCTCGATACGCGGACCCTGGAGGTGCGTAACCAGTTGCGGGAAACCCTGGACGAATTGTCCATCCTGCAGGAAGACGGCGAAATGCTGCGGCAGGCCCTGCTCGAACGGGTACGGGCTGCCGGGCCGACCGAACTGTCGGTGATGGAAACCGACGGGACGCTGGTTGCAACGGCGGACATCAGCGCCCTGACGGGGCTACCCGAAAGGCCGGGGGACTTTGCGCTCGTGCAGGCAGGTCAGCAGGGCGAATACGCCGCCGCCGAACCGACAGCTGACGGCAGCCTGCAGATACGCGTGATCCAGCTGATGCCCGCTCCGTTCCCCGGCGGTTCGCCCCGCTTCCTGCAGGCGATCTACCCGCTGCCGCCCGACATCACCACGCTGGCCGGTTCAATCGAACGGGAGTATTACCGTTACCAGAACGTCAGCTACCTGCGCCAGTCGCTGAAGCAGAGTTTTATGTTGATCCTGACGCTGGTGCTGCTGCTGACCATCCTGCTGGCAATTCTCGCGGCCCTGGACTCGGCGCGGCGCATGGTATCGCCGCTGTCCAGGCTGTCCACCGCCACGCGCGAGGTGGCGGCCGGCGATTTCGGCAGGGAAGTCGCTGTCGGGCCACGCGACGAGATCGGCTTCCTGGTGGAGTCGTTCAACCAGATGACGCAGGCCCTGAAGTCGGCCAGTCGGTCGGCGGAACAGAGCCGGGCCGAACTGCAGGCCCAGCGCGAGTTCCTCGAGACGGTGCTGGCGAATCTCTCCTCGGGCGTCTTGACCCTCGACCAGGAGAGCCGGCTGATCACGGCAAATGCGGCCTGCATCCGCATCCTCGGGCTGCCCGGGGATCTGGCAGCGGACCTTGCGGACAACCGGCCCGAGGGACGCGCGCTCGAAAGCCTGAGCGACCGGCTCCCCTTCCTGAAGCCGTTCGTCGACGCCATCCGCCAACAGACCGCCCGCGGCAGGAACGACTGGCAGCTCGAAATCCGGCTCGACCGCCCGGGCGCACCGCTGGTCCTGCTGATGCGCGGAACGCGATTGCCGCTGCTGGCTCCCACGGGCAGGGAGTCCGGCCATGGCCAGGTGGTGGTGTTCGACGACGTCACCATTTTGAACCGGGCGCAACGCGATGCCGCCTGGGCCGAGGTCGCCCGGCGCCTTGCCCACGAGGTCAAGAATCCGCTCACGCCGATACGGCTGGCGGCGGAACGCCTGCGCATGAAGCTCGGCGGCAGACTCGAGGGCAACGACGAAGCCGTGCTGGAACGGGCGTCCGACACGATCGTGTCCCAGGTGGAGGCCTTGCGCAAACTGGTCGACGCGTTCGGCGATTATGCCCGGGAGCCGCAGATCAGCCGGGAAGCGATCCGGCTCGACGAATTGGTGCTCGAGGTGGTCACGCTCTACCGGCAAGGCGACGCCGGACCGCATTTCAACCTCGATCTCTGCCCCGGACCGCCCGGGCTCGCAGCGGACAGCGGCCGCCTGCGGCAGATGCTGCACAACCTCATCCGCAATGCCCGGGAAGCACGCGAAAGCGGCAATGTGAAGCTCGATATCCGAAGCCGCGTCGTCACGGACCAGGGGGGAACCTGGTTGGTGCTCGAGTTGCACGACGACGGACCCGGCTTCCCGGACGCGGTGCTCGAGAAGCCCTTCGAGCCCTACGTGACCAGCAAGAGCCACGGGCGCGGCCTCGGACTGGCCATCTGTCGCAAAATCGTCTCGGAACACAACGGCCGGATCAGGATTTCGAACCACCCCGATGGAGGGGCCCGGGTCGACGTGTTCCTGCCCGTGGATTCACCGTAGAACCGTCTCGCGGGACGGGCTAGGCATCCTTTCGTGGTTGGAGTAAGCTGTTGCGCACGCGCAACAGGCTTCGGCTTCGCATGTCCCAATCACACATACTCGTCGTCGACGACGAACCCGACATTCGGGACCTCGTACGCGAAATCCTCGAAGACGAAGGTTACCGCGTCAGCGTGGCCGAGAACGGCACGACCGCCCGCGCGGCTTTCGCGAACGAACCACCCGACCTGGTGCTCCTGGATATCTGGATGCCCGACGTGGATGGCATCACGCTGCTGCGTGAATGGTCGGCCGGTGGCGGACTGGCCTGCCCGGTCGTCGTCATGTCGGGGCACGGGACGGTCGAGACGGCGATCGAGGCCACCCGGCTGGGCGCGTTCGATTTCGTTCAGAAGCCGATCTCCCTGGCCCGGCTGCTCGCCGTCGTCAGTCAGGCCCTGGAATCCGCGAAGATCCGGCCCAGGGCGATTAGCCCACCCCCGGCAGCCACCACCGAGCCGCTCGGCAACAGCGCCGTGATGCAGGTACTGCGGAAAAAGGCCGATCAGGCCGCCCAGCACGACCTGCCGGTCCTGATCACCGGCGAAAAAGGGTGCGGCCGCGAGAACCTGGCGCGCTTTATCCACAAGCAGAGCGGGCGCAGCGGCGACTTTGTCACGATGGACCACCGCGAGCTGGATTCCGGGAACTGCCGTGCGTACCTGCTGGGCGGGGAGGAGGACGCGGCGCCGCAAGAGGGTGTGTTCGAACGGGCGCGGGGGGGAACGCTGTTCATCCCTGAACTGCAGGAAATCCCGGCGCCGGCGCTGAAATTCATCGACCAGGCCCTGGAATCCGGAGGCCTCGTCGAGGACGGCGGCAAGGGACCCGGTGAACTCGGCTGGAGGTTGATCGCGAGTGCTTGCAGCTCACTACTGCAGCGGGCGCAGAAACAGGAAACGCTGCAGCAGCTTTATTACCGTCTCAATGTCCTGCCGCTGCACCTCCCGCCGCTGCGCGAGCGGCCCGATGACGTCCCCGAATTGGTGCGGTTCTACGCCGACTGGTTTCCCAACCGCGAAAACCTGCCATACCGGCCGTTTTCGGTCGCCGCGCAGAACCGGCTGCGCAACCACAGCTGGCCCGGCAACATCCGCGAACTGCGCAATCTGGTGCGTCACATGCTGGTGCTGGGCGGGGAAGGCGAGGTGACCGTCGCCGAAGTGGAGGATGCGCTGCGGCAGAGCCCCGTGCAGCCGGCGGCGGAGACGGACGGACACCCGCCGCTGTTTGACCTCCCCCTGCGCGAGGCACGCGAACAGTTCGAGCGTGAGTACCTGGTATTCAAGCTGCGCGAGGCCGGCGGCAGCGTCGGCAAACTGGCCGAGGCCGTCGGCATGGAGCGGACCCATCTGTATCGCAAGCTGCGCGCGCTCGGGGTCGACCCCAAAGCTGCCGTGAGCGGCGGGGAAGGCTGATGAAAATCGTCATTCTGGGCGCCGGCCAGGTCGGCACCACCGTCGCTTACAGCCTGTCGAACGAAGAAAACGACATTACCGTCGTGGACATCAACGCCGCGCACCTCAAGGAACTCCAGGAACGCCTGGACATCCGCGGCGTACTCGGTCACGCTTCCTACCCCACCGTGCTGGTCCGGGCCGGCATCGAGGACGCCGACTTGATTATCGCGCTGACCAGCAGCGACGAGGTCAACATGACTGCCTGCCAGGTTGCCTATACGCTCTACAATACACCGACCCGCATCGCGCGCATCCGATCGTCGGAATACATCGATCAAACCCGGCTGTTCGACCGGGAGCATTGCCCTGTGGACGTTCTGATCAGCCCGGAAACGCTGGTGACCCAGTACATCGCCCGCCTGATCGAATACCCGGGCGCGCTGCAGGTCCTGGACTTCGCCGGCGGCCGCGCCCAACTGGTCGCCACGCAGGCCTACGCCGGCGGGCCGCTGATAGGGCACCGTCTGCATACCCTGCGCGAGCACATGCCGGCCGGCGTCGAGGCCAGGGTGGCCGCCATTTATCGCCAGGACAAAACCATCATCCCGGACGGCAGTACGGTCATCGAAGAAAATGACACCGTGTTCTTCCTGGCCGCTCAGCGCCACATCTGGACCATGATGAAAGAATTGCGTCCACTGGATAACCCGGTGCGCAGGATCATCCTGGCCGGGGGGGGCAACATCGGCAGCAATCTGGCCCACCAACTGGAGCGCAATCACCACGTCAAGATCATCGAACGCGACCCCGAACGCGCCGAAACGATCGCCGAGAACCTGGAAAAGGCCATCGTGCTGGTCGGGGATTGCGCCGACGAGGAACTGCTGCGCGAGGAAGCTATCGATACGACCGACGTCTACTGCGTGCTGACCAACGATGACGAGGCCAACATCCTGTCCTCGATGCTCGCCAAGCGCATGGGATCCGAGAAGGTCATCGCCATCATCAATCGCCCCTCCTACGTGGACCTGGTCGAATCGAGCTCGATCGATATCGCGGTGTCGCCGCAGCAGATCACGATCGGCGCCCTGCTGACGCACATTCGGCGCGGCAACATGGTCCGGATCCATTCCCTGCGCCGCGGCGCGGCCGAGGCAATCGAGGCCGTGGCCATGGGCGACAAGCGCAGCTCGAAGGTGGTCGGCCGGGCCATCGAGGACATCGACCTGCCACCGGGGACGACCATACCCGCCGTCGTTCGCGGTGAGGAGGTCATCATTGCCCACCACGACACGGTGATCCGGGAAAATGACCACGTGATCCTGTTCGTGCCCGACAAGCGCCAGATCGCCGCCGTGGAACGTTTATTCCAGGTGGGCGCCCTGTTCGTCTGACAGCGGCATGGGCTTCGCAGCCGTACAACGGGTCGTCGGGTTCCTGATAGCAGGGTCCAGCCTGATGATGCTGCCCCCGGTGGTGGTGTCCTGGTGGTATCAGGACGGCACGGCCAACCTGTTCCTGATCAGCGCGGCCTGCGGCTATCTGCAGGTCGTCGTCTTGACGCGCATGGGACTCCTGATCGTCGCGGACCTGAAGCGATCCCTGTTCCGCCATCTCCTTCGACTGTCGCTGGCGTACTACGACA
>CALKKN010000056.1 GCA_937995275.1 uncultured Lysobacterales bacterium
TGATTGGACTTGCCAAACACGAACAGGTCTTCCAGGACCGCCCTGCGCTCCTCCGGGCTCAGTTCGTGTCCAGATATCCAGCGTTTGAGGAACGGCCGATCTGCCGCTGACTTTTCGTTGGCGCTGCTGCCCTGATTGGAATCGTTGGTGTTCATATTGACTCCCCACCGATCGATGTCACAACTATCGGCTCCGCCAAACTCCGACAGAGGCTATGGCGCAATCCACGGAAGTCGAATTGCCCTGGTGACCTGGCCGGAATTATCTGGTCAAGCATTCAAGTTGGCAAATCCAATTGCCTGGGGCAGTGGGTCATTGCCGGAATTCGATTCGCACGCGACGATATCATTCGCACCATGCGCTCGCTAAGAATTCCGCGCCCATCCGAACTGAGGACACAACTCCTTCCGACAACTTGAGCACAATAAAAAAGCCCAGCGCGATGGCCGAGCTTTCAACTTCTTTCATAGACCGGTTTTAAGGCTGGTTTATTCTATTAAGGAACTTAACTTCCTGTTGTTAATATAAATATGGCGTCCCCTAGGAGATTCGAACTCCTGTTGCCGCCGTGAAAGGGCGGTGTCCTAGGCCTCTAGACGAACGGGACGTAAAACCAGATTTTTTGGTGGAGCCAGGCGGGATCGAACCGCCGACCTCAACACTGCCAGTGTTGCGCTCTCCCAGCTGAGCTATGGCCCCTCAAAACCGCCGCATATTAATGGGTTGGACACGGTCTGTCAATCCGCTGATCAGCCCGCTCCCGCCAGCACGGCGACCCCGTTCGCACTGCGGATCGGACCGGCTGCAGGACGCATGGTGGCCACGCTGTGCCCCTGCCTCAGCAGGTAGTCGAGCCAGCGGTCCAGCGCCCGGTTGCGCCGCCAGGCCTGCTGCAGCAACTGCAGCGGCGGATAGGACGGATGGGCCGTGCGCGTGCAACCCTGCCCGGTGTTGAACGACGTCGCCTCGGCCATGTGCGCGTCGTGGTAGAAGCGGATGTGCGCGTCCGGGGCGTAGGTCCGGTCTTCTTCCTCGACGAACTCGTAAGTGAGCCGCAGAAAGGTCGTGTACGGGTGCCGCTCGAGCACCTCCAGGCGCAATACCGGGGACCCGGATACGCGGGCCAGCAGCGAATCGTGGTACGCCACGTGGTCGGGCAGCAGCAGGTGCAACTGGCGATAGATCTCCTCCTGCACCTCCTGCAGTCGTTTCAGGGCCGGCCGCCTGGCGAGGCCGTTTGGCTGTCTGAATGAGACCATGGAAAAAAATCATAGCACAGCCTGAATCAATACATCTCGCGCTGCATTCCGAGGTGGGCCAGCACGCGGCTGGCGATCTCCTCAATGGAGCTGTGGGTAGTCGCAAAGGCGGTGATTCCTTCCCTGCGCAGCAGGCTTTCGGCTGCATCCACCTCCCAGTGGCACTGCTTGAGCGAGGCATAGCGGCTCCCGGGGCGCCGCGTGTCCCGGATCTGGGCGAGCCGGTCGGGATCGATCATCAGGCCGACGATCTTGTCCCTGTGATGGCGCAGCTGGGTGGGCAGCCGCTGGCGCTCGAGGTCTTCCGGCGTCAGCGGATAGTTGGCGGCCTTCACCCCAAAATGCAGGGCCATGTACAGGCAGGTGGGCGTCTTGCCCGTCCGCGACAGGCCCACCAGGATCAAGTCGGCATTCTCGTAACTGGGGCTGATGCCGTCGTCGTGCGACAGCGCGTAGTTGGTCGCCTCCATGCGGTCCTCGTAGCGCTGGGTGTCCGCCAGGCCGTGGGCCCTGCCGACGGCGCCTCCGCGGGTCATGCCGACGGCCCGCTCGATCGTGTCCAGGAAATCCTCGAACAGGTCCAGCGTGATGGCGTGGCTGCTGTAGAACACGGTCCGGGTGGCGTCGTCGATAATGGACAGGAACACGATGGCAGGGACCCCGTCCCGTTCGCCGGCGGCTTCGATCTGCCGGACGGCGTCGGCGGCCTTTTGGGGGTTATCGACGAACGGAATCCGCTGCTGCCGCCACATGACCGCCGGGAACTGCGTCAGCAGGCTGTGCCCGACCGTTTCGGTCGTGATGGCCGTGCCGTCGGAAATGAAGAATACCGAGCGCTGCATGAATTGCCCTTTGTTAGACTGTTTGGGTCGATCAATCGGCCGGGGGCCACATTCGTGAATCACTATATCGCATGGCTGCACGAACTGGGCATGGGTGACCTCGAGGACGTGGGCGGTAAAAACGCCTCGCTCGGGGAAATGATCAGCCAGTTGTCCGACCTGGGTGTTTCCGTACCGGGCGGGTTTGCGACCACCGCGCAGGCCTTCCGGGAATTCCTGTCGCAATCCGGGCTGGGCGACCGCATCAATGCGCGGCTCGCCGCGCTGGATGCCGCCGACGTGCATGCGCTGGCCGCAGCCGGTGGCGAGATCCGGCGTTGGGTCTCGGAGACTCCGCTGCAGCCTGCCCTCGAGCAGGCGATCGACGAGGCCTGGGCACGGCTGTGCGACCTGGCCGGAACACAGGCGTCGGTGGCCGTGCGTTCCTCGGCGACGGCCGAGGATTTGCCGGAGGCATCGTTCGCCGGTCAGCAGGAGACCTTCCTCAACGTGGTGGGCGTGGCGGAGGTCAAGGCCCGCATTCTGGATGTCTTCGCCAGCCTGTACAACGACCGGGCGATCTCCTACCGGGTGCACCAGGGATTCGCGCATGGTGACGTGGCTTTATCGGCCGGCGTGCAGATCATGGCCCGCTCGGACCTGGGCGCCAGCGGCGTCATGTTCACGCTCGATACGGAATCCGGGTTCCGCGACGTCGTCTTGATCACGGCCTCCTACGGCTTGGGCGAGACCGTCGTGCAGGGCGCGGTCAATCCGGACGAATTCTACCTCTACAAACCCGCGCTCGCGTCCGGCCACGAGCCGATTTTGCGTCGCAACTGCGGCTCGAAGGCGATCGAAATGGTCTACCGCCACCGCACCGGCGGCGGCGTCGAAACCCGCGAAGTGGACGACGCGCGCCGCCTGCGGTTCAGCCTCACCGATGCGCAGGCTGTCGAGCTGGCCCACCAGGGTCTGATCATCGAAAAGCACTACGGCAAGCCCATGGACATCGAATGGGCGCTGGACGGCGAGTCCGGCAAGCTCTACATCGTGCAGGCCCGACCGGAAACGGTCAAAAGCCGCAGCGGCAGCGTGGTCGAGCGATACCGGCTGCAGCAGAGCGGCACCGTACTGTGCGAGGGACGCAGCATCGGCCAGCGCATCGGCCGGGGCCGTGCGCGCCTGATCCGTACCATCGACCAGATGGACGAAGTGGGTGAAGGCGATGTCCTGGTCACCGACATGACCGACCCGGATTGGGAGCCGATCATGAAGCGCGCCGCGGCGATCGTGACCAACCGCGGCGGGCGCACCTGCCACGCCGCGATCATCGCGCGCGAACTGGGTGTCCCCGCCGTCGTGGGCTGTGGTGACGCGACCGCGCACATACCGCCCGACGCTGCCGTGACGGTGTCCTGCGCCGAGGGCGATACGGGCTTCGTTTACGAAGGGGAACTGGACTTCGAAATCCAGACGAATGCGCTGGGCAACCTGCCCGAGGCGCCGGTGAAGATCATGATGAACGTCGGCAACCCCGATCGTGCGTTTGATTTCGCCCGGATCCCGAACCACGGTGTCGGGCTGGCGCGCCTGGAATTCATCATCAATCGGATGATCGGCGTGCATCCCAAGGCGCTGTTGGAGTTCGATACGCTGGACGCCAGCACGCGGGCCGGCGTCGAACGCAAGATGGCCGGTTACCCGGGCCCGGTCGAATTCTACGTAAGCCGGGTTGCGGAGGGCGTCGGCACGATTGCGGCAGCCTTCGCCCCGGCCCCGGTGATCGTGCGCCTGTCGGATTTCAAATCCAACGAGTACGCCAACCTGATCGCCGGGCGCCGGTACGAGCCGGTCGAAGAGAACCCGATGCTCGGCTTTCGTGGCGCCTCACGCTTCGTCTCGGATGCGTTCAGGGACTGTTTCGAACTCGAATGCCAGGCCCTGCGCAAGGTGCGCGAGGACATGGGGCTGGACAACGTCTGGGCCATGATCCCCTTCGTGCGCACCCCGGACGAAGGCCGGCAGGTCATCGACGTCATGCGGGAATTCGGCCTGGAACAGGGCCGGCACGGCCTGCGCATCATCATGATGTGCGAGTTGCCGTCCAATGCTCTGCTCGCGGATCAGTTTCTGGACATGTTCGACGGGTTTTCGATCGGCTCCAACGACCTGACCCAGCTGACGCTCGGGCTGGACCGGGATTCCGGTCTCATCGCCCACCTGTTCGACGAGCGCGACGCGGCCGTCAAGACGCTGCTGGGCATGGCCATCGAGGCCTGCCGGACGCGGGGCAAGTACGTCGGCATCTGCGGCCAGGGGCCCTCCGATCATCCGGAACTGGCCCGTTGGCTGGTCGAACAGGGAATCGAAAGTCTCTCGCTGAACCCCGACACGGTCGTCGATACCTGGCTGATGCTGGCCGCGCGGTAAACGGCCGCCCCGTCCGACTCAGGGCGACGAGGGATGGCCGCCGAGCGGCCCCATGAACGCCCGGTAATAGCGTAGCTCGGCTATGGAATCGCGGATGTCCGAGAGGGCCTCGTGCCGGCTTTCCTTGGTGAAGTCCGCCGCGATCGGCGGCGCCCAGCGCAACGCCAGTTCCTTCAGCGTACTGACGTCCAGGTTGCGGTAGTGGAACCAGGCCTCTAGTTCGGGCATCAGGCGGGCCAGGAAACGGCGGTCCTGGCAGATGCTGTTGCCGCACAGGGGCGAGGTCCCCGGCTCGGTCCACTCCCCGAGAAACCTCAGCGTCTCGCGCTCGGCGTCAAGCATGCCCACGTTGCTGTCCAGCACCCGCTGCCACAGGCCGGATGCCCTGTGATGCTCGGTATTCCAGTCGTCCATGCAGGCCAGGACGGACTCGGGGTGGCGAATCGCATGCACGGGTCCGACGGCCAGTTCATTGAGTTCCGCGTCGGTGACCACGGTCGCAATTTCCAGGATCGAGTCGTGATACGGGTCCAGGCCAGTCATTTCGAGGTCGAGCCAGATCAACCGGTTTTGTGGTGTTTGGTTCATGACCGGCAAGGGTACAATAGCGCGGATGATTCGGGAACCATCGCAACAGGCGCGGTCGGAGGCGGGGCGTTGAGGGAACACGCGCTGGTGCTCGCATCCTGGGGCGACCGCGGCCTGGTCGAACTGGAGGGCGGTACGAGCCGCGAGTGCAAATTCCTCCGCTCGGTCGGCCGGGCACTGTGCGGCGACCGCGTGACGGTCGAGTGGGCGGACGCCGAATCGACCGTGGTAGTGTCCATCGAACCCCGGCGAAACGAGTTCGTCCGCGCAACGCCACGGGGTCGCAAGCAGGCCATCGCTGCGAACCTGGACCAGGTGCTGATCGTGCTTGCACCCGCCCCCGAACCCAGCAGGGACCTGGTCGAGCGTTACCTCGTCGCGGTGCACAGCCTGGGCATCCGCCCGGCCCTGGTGCTCAACAAGAGCGAACTCCTCGCGGACGCCGAACTCAACGGGCACAGCCCCCTGCACCGCATCGACGAGTACCGGGCGCTGGGCTACGAGGTGCTGGAAACCTCCTGCAAGGGTCCGCCGGGAATCGCCGCCCTGCCCGACGTCCTCGCGGGGTGCACCAGCATCCTGGTCGGGCAGTCCGGGGTCGGCAAATCGTCGCTGGTCAACGCGTTACTGCCCGACCTCGAGCTGCAGACCGGCACGCTCTCGCGCGTCACCGGCAAGGGTATCCATACGACGACCACGACGGTAATGTATTCCCTGCCCCGCAGCGGGCGGCTGATCGATTCACCGGGCGTCTGGGAATACGGTCTGTGGGACATGACTCCGCGGGAACTGGCCGGCGGCTTCGTCGAGTTCCGGCCATTGGAGGGCAGCTGCCGCTTCAACGACTGCCGCCACGCGTCCGAGCCCGACTGCGCGATCCGCCTGGCTGTCGACCGGGGTGACATCCGCCGGTGGCGGCACGAATCCTATCGCCGCCTCCTCGATCAGGCGGGATGAATGGGCGCACTTTCAGGGCGTTGCATGCTATATTTGCAGTCACCTTGCACGGAAATGGAGATGGTGAGATGACAAGGATGGTTCTGGCTCCGGCATTGGCGGTGGCGCTCCTGGCGCTGTCCGGTCTGGTTCCTGACGCTACCGTACTGGCCGACGTGCTGCTGATCGAAGAGGTGCGGCAGTCCGAGCGTATGGAATTACCCGAGAACGGCCTGAAAACAGCCGACGTGCGGGCCCGTTACGGTGAGCCGGTCACTAGCCATGCAGCGGTTGGCGACCCCCCCATTTCCCGCTGGGACTATGACGGCTGGAGCGTGTACTTCGAGTACGATCTCGTGCTGTTCACGGTACTCCACAAGGGCCAGGTCATCGACAAGACCGAAGACTGAGGGTACCCGGATAGGGTATCCTTGCGCCTTTTCCCCTGCAGGCGCAATTGATGTCACAGGATGCCCCAATTCAAGAGACGAACAGCGCTCCCGAAGCCGCCGGCACGGGTGCCGCAGCGGCTGTTGCCCAGCAGCCGATCAAGCGGCTGCAGCGCGACGGTGTCGACTACACGCTGATCGGGACCGCCCATGTCTCCCGGGCCAGCGCCGACGCGGTGCGGGAACTCGCGGCTTCCGGCGAATTCGACGCCATCGCCGTCGAACTGTGCCAGGCGCGTTATGACGCGCTGACCGCGGAACGCAAGTGGACGGACCTGGACCTCTACCGCATCCTGCGCGAGGGCAAGGCCGGGCTGGTCATGGCCAATCTTGCGCTCAGCGCCTACCAGCGCCGGATAGCGGAACAGTTCGGGATCGAACCGGGCGCCGAGATGCGCGCTGCCGCCGTGGCGGCCAAAGCTCACGGCCTGCCGCTGCAGCTGGTCGACCGCGACCTGGCGACCACGTTGCGCCGCAGTTATGCCAGCGTGCCCTGGTACAAGCGGTTGTACCTGATGACCGGCCTGGCCCTGGGCATGGTGAGCTCCGACGAGATCGACGAGGAAGCGATCGAGAGGTTGAAAGAGGGCGACATCCTCGAGTCGACCTTCACCGAATTCGCAGAACACTCGCCGGAGCTGTTCGAGGCGCTGATCACCGAGCGTGACCGCTACATGGCGGCCCGGCTGCGCGAGGACAACGCTGCGCAGGCGGGGCGCCGCGTACTGGTCGTGATCGGCGCCGGGCACATGGACGGCCTGGCGCGTCACCTGGAATCGGACCAGGCGGACCCGGCCGAAGAGCGTGCCGAACTCGACGCGCTGCCGCCGCGCGCCAAGTGGCCGAGGGCGATCCCCTGGGCCATCATGTTCCTGATCCTGACCGGGTTTTTTATCGGCTTCTCGCGCAGCCCCGAGCTGGGCTGGCAACTGGTATTCATCTGGGTCGCCATCAACGGCGGCCTCGCGGCGCTGGGCGCCTTGCTCGCCCGTGGCCACCCGGTGACCGTGCTGAGCGCGGTGGTTGCGGCGCCGATCACCTCATTGAACCCGACCATCGCCGCCGGCATGGTCACGGGGCTGGTCGAGTCCTGGTTGCGCAAACCGCGGGTGACGGACCTGGAGAACCTGCGGTTCGACATCACCACCCTGAAGGGCTGGTTCCGCAATCCCGCCACGCGCATCCTGCTGGTGTTCTTTCTGTCGAACCTCGGCTCGGCAATCGGCACCTGGGTGGCCGGCTTCAAGATATTTGGCGCACTCTCCTGAACGCCGGGCAATCGGTTATGCAAATAGGCCCACATCGACTGGACAATCCGCTGGCGCTGGCCCCGATGGTCGGGGTCACCGACAAATTCTTCCGGCGCCTGTGCCGCTCCCTCGGCGCGGGCTACGTGGTGTCCGAGATGCTGGCCTCCGACCCCGCACTGCGGGACACCCGGCTTGCCCGGCTGCGCGGCGATTTCGAGGGCGAGGCCAGCCCGATCGCAGTGCAGATCGCCGGCAGCGACCCCCAGTGGATGGCTGCCGCGGCGCAATACAACGTCATGCGCGGCGCCGAGATTGTCGATATCAACATGGGATGCCCGGCCAAGAAGGTGTGCAACAAGCTCGCGGGCTCCGCCCTGCTGTCGCATCCCGGTTTGGTCCGCTCGATCCTGGAGTCCGTGGTCGCCGCCGTCGACGTGCCGGTGACGCTGAAGATCCGCACCGGCCCCAGCACGCGGGAACGCAACGGGGTGGAGATCGCCCGCATTGCCGAAGACGCCGGCATCGCGGCGCTGGCCGTGCATGGGCGCAGCCGGGCCGACCGGTTCAGGGGGCAGGCCGAGTACGACACCATCCGGCAGATCTGCCGCGCGGTCGCCATCCCGGTGTTCGCCAACGGCGACATCGATTCGCCCGAAAAAGCTGCCGCCGTGCTGGACCACACGGGGGCCGCCGGCCTGATGATCGGCCGGGCCGCACAGGGTAATCCATGGATTTTCAGGGAGATCGGGCACTATCTCGAAAACGGTTCGGTCCCGGCGCCGCCCCCTCCCCAGGAAGTGCTGGACGTGATCGAGGGCCATCTCGCGGAACTGCACCGGGCATATGGCGAACCTGCCGGCGTGCGGGTCGCCCGTAAGCACATCGGCTGGTACCTGGACGGCCGTCCCGACGCGCTCGAGGTGCGGCGCCGCCTGATGCGGGTGGGAACGGCGGCGGAACAGTTCCACCTGCTGCGGGCCTATTTCCAGTCGCCGCGGTTGTCGGCCGGTCGTTCCCGCCCGGCGGCCCGCATCGCGGCCTGATGCCGCGCCCGGCGAGGCAGTGAACCCGGGTCCCTTCGCGGCCAGATTTCAGCCGGACGCCGGCGCCGGGGAATCCTGGGGCGGGCTGTTCGGCAGTTCGCTGGCAGTGGCCATCCGCTCGGCCGCCGGCACGCATGCACAGGTAACGCTGGTCGTCACGCGTTCGAGCCATCAAGCCCATCTCCTGGCCCGGGATCTCGATCTGCTGGCCACGACGCCCCTGCCGGTCTGGCTGTTCCCCGACCACGAGACCTTGCCTTACGATCCGTTCTCCCCCCACCCGGACATCATTGCGGACCGCATCCGTACGCTGGCGGCCCTTGCCTCCGCGCGGCAGGGAATCCTGCTGGCACCCGTGTCGTCGCTGCTGCAGCGCCTGCCGCCGGCGGACTACATCCTGCAGCGCAGTTTCGATCTGGCGGTCGGACAGCAGCTGGCCCTCGACGCCTTTCGCCGCCAGTTGCACCACGCCGGTTACGAGCCGGCCGAGCAGGTGTACCAGGCGGGTCAGTACGCCGTTCGGGGCTCGGTGATCGACCTGTTTCCGGCCGGCAGTTCCACACCGTTTCGGCTCGACCTGTTCGACGAGGAGATCGACAGCATCCGGCTGTTCGACCCGGAGTCGCAGCGCTCCACGGGCAAGGTCGAGCGCATCGCCCTGCTGCCCGCGCGCGAGTACCCCTGTGACGAGGCCGGTCTGGAAGCGTTCCGGCGAGCGTTCCGCTACCGCTTCGACGTGGATACGCGCAACGTAACGCTCTACCAGGACCTGCGCGCCGGGGTACACCCGCAGGGCCTCGAGCAGTACCTGCCGCTGTTTCACGACCGGACCTCCTTCCTGCTCGACTATCTGCAGGCGCCCCCCCACCTGCTGATCCAGAAAGGGGTCCTGGAGACCGCAGCGGACCTGACGCGCAGGACCCGCGAACGCTGGGAGCAACGCCGACACGACATCGAGCGTCCGGTGCTGGATCCGGAAGAGCTCTTTTTCGCGCCGGCCGAACTGGGCGAGCGGTTGGACGCGTTGCCGGCGGTGGCCCTGCTGGGCCCGGAGGAAGCGGCTGACGCGACCACGGTGTTCGCTACCGACCCGGCCCCCGATCTGCATATTCATGAACGCGGCCGCGAGGGCGCGGCCCGGTTGCAGGAGTTCCTCGCGCAATTTCCGGGCCGCGTGCTGTTTGCGGCCGACACCCCCGGCCGCCGTGAGGTCCTTCGGAGTACGCTCACTGCTTTCGGGATCGCGCCGGAAACGTTCAACGCCTTCGCGGACTTCGACCACAGCGGGGAACGGCTCGGACTGGCCGTCCTGCCGGTGGACGACGGCTTTGTGACTGCGGACGCGCCGGGCGGGGGCCTGGCGTTGATCACCGAGACACAGTTGTTCGGTGGCCGCTCGCGCTCCAGGGTTCAGCGCGGCGTGCGCCCCGCAGCGGACCGCGACCCGGAGTCGATCATCCGCAACCTCACCGATCTGGCGGCCGGCGCGCCGGTCGTTCACGAAGATCACGGTGTCGGGCGCTACGTCGGCCTGGAGATGCTGGAGATCGACGGCCGGCCGGCGGAATTTCTGATGCTGGAATACGCCGGCAGCGACAAGCTCTACGTGCCGGTT
>CALKKN010000057.1 GCA_937995275.1 uncultured Lysobacterales bacterium
CGGCATCACGCCGGTTTTCCCCGCCAGAGCCAGTTCGATTGCCGCGGCGCCAACCGCGTACGCCTGCTCGACGTCGACCCCGGCGGCCACGTGACGCGCCGAGCGCTGCAGGTAGTCCGACACGGCCCAGTGGTACTTGTAGCCGAGCTTCTCCCGCACGATATTCGCCACAACGGGCGCCACGCCGCCGAGTTGCGCGTGACCGAACGCATCCCGGCTGCCCGTATCGGACAGAAACCTGCCCCTGGCGTCGCGCACGCCTTCGGAAACCACGACCGAACAATAACCGTGGCGTTCGACCGCCTCCTTGACCTTGCGCAGGAATTCGCGCTGCTTGAACGGCACCTCGGGAAACAGGATGAGGTGCGGCGGGTCGCCCTCCGCGCGGGCGGCCAGGCCGGAAGCCGCCGCGATCCAGCCCGCGTGGCGGCCCATCACTTCGAGGACAAAAACCTTGGTGGAACTGGAAGCCATGGATTCGACATCCAGGCTGGCCTCCATGATGGAGACCGCGACGTACTTGGCCACCGATCCGAACCCGGGACAGTTGTCGGTGACCGGCAGATCGTTGTCGATTGTCTTGGGGACGCCGATGCACTGCACCGGGAAACCCAGCTTCTTGCCGATTTGCGACACCTTGTAAGCCGTGTCGGCGGAGTCGCCGCCGCCGTTGTACAGGAAGCAGCCGATGTCGTGGGCGCGCAGCACCTCGATCAGCCGCTCATACTCGCGCTTGCTTTCCTCGACGCTCTTCAGCTTGTAGCGACAGGAGCCGAAGGCGCCCCCGGGCGTGTGGCGCAGTGCCGCGATGGCGCTCTTCCTTTCCTTCGAAGTGTCGATCAGTTCCTCGCGCAGAACGCCGATGATCCCGTCGCGGCCGGCGAAGACCTTGCCGATCCGGTCGCGATGCATGCGCGCCGTCTCGATTACGCCGCAGGCGGTCGCGTTGATCACGGGCGTGACGCCTCCGGATTGCGCATAAAGGATGTTCTTTTTCATCGTACTGCCGTTCCCTCCTGAAGCGACTGGGCCGCATTGACTTGCGCCAGTCGAGCGGTTAGCGTTAGCGGCCTATTCTAGAGGACGGGAAGCGTCAGATGCGAATTGTGTTGCTGGGCGCGCCGGGATCGGGCAAAGGGACACAGGCAGCTCTGCTGGTGAGGGAACTCGACCTGCCGCACATCTCCACCGGCGAGGTGCTGCGCGCAGCGGTCAAGTCCGACACATTGCTGGGGCGCAAGGCCAAGGCCGTCATGGACCGCGGTGAACTGGTGCCCGATGAAGTCATGCTCGGGCTGATGGATGAACGGCTGTCCCAGCCCGACGTGCAGGACGGCTTCATTCTCGACGGTTACCCACGCAATCTCGCCCAGGCGGGGGCGCTCGACGAGCTCCTCGAACGGCTCGGTCAGCCCGTGGACGAGGCCCTGCAGATCGACGTCGACCAGGAATCGGTCATCCGGCGCATCGCGAATCGCGCCCGGCGGGAAGGGCGCAGCGACGACAGCGAGGAGGTGGCCCGCAACCGCATGAAGATCTACGACGAGCAAACCGCCCCGGTTGTCGACTACTACGCTGGCAAGGGCGTGCTCTCCCGGGTCCTCGGGGAAGGGGCCGTGGACGAGGTGTTCCGGCGGATCAGGGGCGTGCTGCAGATTCGCTCCCGTTGATCCGTCCCCTGCTGGAAATGTTGCGGCTGAGGTCCGGGCCACAGGACATGCCGGCCGCGCCCGCACTCGCGTTGATGCTGGCCACCGCCTATTTGGCCCAGGGGCTGATGGCGGATCGGATCATGGTCGGCTCGGACGCCGCGCCGCGCAGCGTGGTGGCCATCGCGGTGCAGTTCGGCCTGATCACGGCCCTGCTGCGGCTGCGTAACCTGGCCGCCCGGGTTCCGCAGACCATCAGCGCCCTGGCCGGGACCGGCTTTTTGTTCGGCCTGATTTCTATCCTGCTGCTGAACCAGCTTACCCCTGGCGAGCCGGCGCTCGGTGTCGCGATGGCCATTTTCGGCCTGTTCCTCTGGAGCCTGGCCGTCGATGCCCATATCTACCGGCATGCCCTGTCGGTCAATATGAGCCTCGGGGTGCTGGTGGCGGTCGGGATATTCGCGGTGAATCTGATCGTGCTGAGAGCGGCATTTGGGTAGCAAAGTCATGCACATCCACATCCTCGGGGCCTGCGGGACATTCATGGGCGGCCTGGCCCTGCTCGCCCGTCGTGCCGGCCACCGGGTAACCGGACAGGACCAGCACACCTACCCGCCGATGAGCACCCAACTCGCGGCGGAAGGCATTGAGCTGACCGAAGGTTACACCGCGGCACGGCTGAGCCCGCGCCCCGACCTCGTGCTCGTCGGCAACGCCCTGAGCCGCGGCAATCCGGCTGTCGAGGAAGTACTCAACAGCGGCATCCCCTACACGTCCGGCCCGCGCTGGCTGGGCGAGAACTACCTGCGTAACAAAACGGTCGTGGCCGTCGCCGGGACACACGGCAAGACCACGACCGCCAGCATGATCGCCTGGATCCTCGAGGCTGACTGCCAGGAGCCCGGGTTCCTGATCGGCGGCGTACCGAACAACTTCGGCCAGTCGGCCCGCGACGGCAGGGACCTCTTCGTCGTCGAGGCCGACGAGTACGACACGGCGTTTTTCGACAAGCGGGCGAAGTTCGTCCACTACCGGCCCGGCATTGCGATTCTGAACAACCTCGAGTTCGACCACGCGGACATCTACCAGGACCTCAAGGCCA
>CALKKN010000058.1 GCA_937995275.1 uncultured Lysobacterales bacterium
TCAGCAGTGGGTCTTCGATGCAGGCGATCACCCGTAGCGTGCCGCCGCAATGGGGACAGGTCTCGATGTCAATCGCAAACACCCGCTTGAGGCGCTGCACCCAATGGACAGGATGTCCCGGTGCCGCGAAGCGCAGGGATGAGCGAGAGCAGCCAGCTCATGGGCGCCAGCGGCTTGTCGGCATCCCCCCGACCCCCCATGCGCCGCGGCACGATTCGGGCCCGGTGCTTGAAGTTGGGGGCGAACACGCTATGAAATCGAGTAAGATTCAGCACCGGCCTGGGGACCAGGGCGGCGGGTTCGGTGAAAGGTAGGCCGATTTCCGGAAAAGGTGTAGGCGCCGTCCAGGACATCATCCAGTAGGATGTCGAAGAAGGGCGGTTCGTCTTCATGCAGGAGCGGCCCCAGCCGCTATGGCCAGTGACCTTGCGCTTAGTCTCCGCCTTATCGGGTGATGGAGCCGCCCCCGCCCCGGGCGGGAAACCGCCCGGGGCAGAAGCCGGTTTCCGGCCGGTTTAGGGCTCGTACTCGAACGCGCCCACGTCACAGGCTGGACCGACAGGCCGAGCCACCCCGCGCTGGTCGACCACCGGGCAGAAAGCGTCATCCGCACTATCGATAGCCGGACCGTCGGGCACCAGCGTGTGCGTTTGGGTCGGGCCACCGTAGTTCGCGAGCGGGCCGATCACCGTGCCAGGCACGTTGGGCACGATCTGATCACTCCCGATCGGGAAGCAAGTTCCATCGGTGAACACATTGCTGCCCAGCGAATTGATCGCGACGGCGCCGGCCCCGAAGGGCGCCAGGAAACAGCCCTCAGTGACGTTGTGGACCACCAGGCTGTTGACCAGATTCAGCGTGGCGTTCGCATCGGTAAAGGTGCCGACGAAAACCGCCGCCGGCGCCCAGGGGGGTGACACGTTATCCGCCACGGTCGAGTTGACCATGTCGGCGATGCCGTCTGTCAGGAACAGTGCACCTCCGTACCAGCCGGTCGATTCATTGCCGCTGATCGTGCTGTTGACGATCTGCGCATTGCCCAGCAGGCGCAGGCCGCCGCCTACATCGTTGGACACGTTGCCGCTGATGGTGCTGCGCATGATCGTGGTCGTGGTGTTGAAGAAGGAGTACACCCCGCCACCGGACCAGCCGGCCATGTTGTCGGATACGGTGCTGTCGACCAGCATCAGGGAAGCGCCTTCGCCGTTGTAGATGCCGCCGCCTCCCTGCCAGAAATCGCCGGCGTCCGTTGCCATCGTGTTGCCGCTGACGAGGACGCGCTCGAGCGTCAGGTTGCCGTTATTGAGGATGCCGCCGGCCAATTGCCAGCCGAAACCGTTGATGAACGCCAGGTCGTTGGCCCAGACGTCTGCGCCGGGATCGACGATCATCACCCGGTCAGCCCCGCCGCCGCTGACAGCGATGCCGGGGGCGGTGGCGCCGTCGATGGTCACGGCCTTGCCGATAACCAGCGGGCCGGTGGTCAGGTCGATGGTCCCGCCGGCCAGATCCGGCTCGAAGTTCACCAGGCCGCCCGCCGCGACGCGGTTGACTGCCCACCTCAGCGAGCCGAGTCCAGCGTCGTTCAGGTTGTAGACGGTGACCTCTGTCGGGGCGACCAGCCGCACCTGGTCGAGCAGCAGGTAGCCGCTGGCCGAGCCGCCGTCCGGCAGCGTGAAGCCGTAGCCCCAGACTTCGGTCAGGTTCAGGCCGTCATTCGGCGCGCCGTCGGGCTGCTCCGCGTTGCGGGTGAACGAGGCGAACGGCACGAACACCTGCTGCCAGCCCTCGAAGTCGTCCGTGAAGCTGGCTTCCCAGCGCTCGGCCGTGTCGGGCCCCTGGTAGACGCGCACGTAGTCGATCTTGAGCGTCTGCGGGAACACCAGGTCCTCACTGACCGGCCCGCCGAAGTTGCCGCCGATGGCCTGGTTGAGCAGCATGAAGATCGGGTCGTTGAACACCCACTCGTTGGGTGCGACGTCCGCTGGTACTGCCGTGTGGTACTCGATGCCGTCCACGTACCACCTGATCACGTCGGGTTCCCATTCGACGGCGAATTCGTGGTACTCGTCGTACGCGTTAGCCGGCGAGAATGGATAGATGTTGCCGAATGAAGCGCCGCCGGAGTAGCCAGGGCCGTGGATGGTGCCGAAAATCTCGTCAGGTATGCGGCTCACGTACTCCATGAAATCGATCTCGCCGGTTTGCGGCCAGCCAACCTCGCCGATGTCGGTGCCGAGGCTCCAGAACGCGGGCCAGAGGCCTGCGTCGCCGTCGGGCAGCAGGATGAGCGCCTCGATGCGGCCGTAGGCGAACTCGGACCGGTTCTGCGTGAGCAGGCGTGCTGACGTGTACTCACAGGTGCCGTAATAACACTCCAGTGAGCCGTCGGCCTCCCGCGCGGTAATCAGCAGGTTGCCGTTGCCGTCTGTGGCCGCGTTTGCCGGGCTGTCGGTGTAATACTGCAGCTCGCTGTTGCCCCAGCCGGGGATGCCGTTCAGGGCGCCGTCGCCGAGCTCGTAGCCCCAGTTGGCCGGATCGGGCGGCGTGCCGGCCGGCTCGTCAAACTCGTCGCTCCAGACCAGGTTCCAGCCGCCGGGGCCGGGGTCGGGCGCGCGGTTGTCGAGCAGGTCGACGTTTATAACGTCGCCGGTGTTCTGGCCGTAGTACCAGAAGGTCAGGCCGTCGTAGGGTTCCCAGTTCTGTCCCAGCGCGAAATCGCGCCCGAAGCTTGCGCCCTCGTCGTCCGCCGTGATCGGCTGCCCGTCGTAGGTCAGGCCGTTGAACGGCGTGCTCAGCGGGTCGCATTCCAGACCGGTTTCGTCAAACTGGAAATGGAACACCAGGTCGATGTCCCCATCGCCGTCCGCATCTTCCTCGTGGCGCTTGAGTTCGCCGGTGTTGCCGACAGTGTGCGTCTCGTAGGCGTCGCCCAGCGTGACGGTAGTGTGATCGACGGTGGTCGCATCGAAGCTGTCGGTGGTCAGCAGAACGACCGGGACCACGCCGTTGCCTTCATTGCAGACCCGGCCCTGGACGTCGATGTCGACCCCCAGCGGAATGGTCGCGAACAGAACGCCTTCGAAAGCGCCCTGGCCGGGCAGTGCGTCCGGGTCGCCGGCCTCGATTTCCAGGATCTCCAGCAGCACGTTGGCGTCCGCCCACCACAGCCACGGATAGGACTCGAAATCGTCTACCAGCAGCGGGTCGAAGGTTTCGTCGTCCTGGATCGTGGCCGTCGCCTGGGCCGGGGCTCCAGTGACATGCACCGCATTGGCGAGCCGCAGGATTACCCGCTTGTCGCCGGTGTGCTTGTTGTTGTCGAAGGTCGCCAGCTGGAAGCTCTGTTCGCTGGGGCCGCCATTGACGAAGGTCAGGGTTCCGGCAGTGGGGCTGTAATCCCGGCCGGCCGTGGCGTTGCTCTCGTCGGTGGCGTAGTCGACCGACACTACGGCCGGGTCGTCCGGGTTCATCGCACGGTTCAGCTTGACGACGATATCACCGGTGGCTCCCTCGGGAATATCGTAGTTGCCGGAAGCGAACTGCACTGCGAGTTCGGGAATCACGGCCTCGCCGTACAGCCCGGCATCGTCGAGATAGTAGGTGCGCGGACCGCCGGTTCCCAGCGTCCCAAAGGCCCAGCCGTGGACCTCGGTGAGGCTGAGCCCGTCGTTGGGGGCGCCATTGCCAACCTCCTTGCGCGTGAATTCGGCGAACGGGAACTCGAAATAGCGCCAGCCGGAAAAGTCGTCGGTGAGGGTGACCGTCCAGCGCTCGGCGTCGTCGCTGGTCGAGCCGGGATTGCGGTTGTCGAGCAGGTCGATGAACATCTGCGTGCCGCTGTCATTGCCGTAAATCCAGAACGAGAAGCCTGCGTAGGCCGACCAGTCCTGCGGAACCCAGGTGTCGAAGGTGTCGTTGCTGAAGGCGTGGATGAAGCCGGCGAAGCCGGTGACGTCGAGGTCGACCTGGGCGACGCCGTTCGGCTCGCCGAGATCGAAGGAAAGCGGCGCCGGCGGCGTGCTCTGGGCGGCAATGGCAA
>CALKKN010000059.1 GCA_937995275.1 uncultured Lysobacterales bacterium
GCGCAATCGAGTAGAAAACTCCACCCAGGTAAGTCAGCGGCGCCAGCACGAACGTGGGGATGATGGCGATATCGTCGAATTTCTGAGCGAAAATGGCGTTCACCATGCCGGCCAGCGCGAACACGACCGCCGTCAACAGCAGCACCGTCAGCAGAGCCAGGGGATGCTGCACTTCGATCGGGGTGAAAAACAGCGACACCGCCATGACCACGGCTCCGACCATCAACCCGCGCAGCACCGCTCCCGTTACGTAGCCCGCCAGAATAATCCAGTTGGGCAGCGGCGAGATCAGCAACTCCTCGATGTGCTTGCCGAACTTGGCGCCGAAAAACGACGACACCATGTTGCCGTAGCTGTTGGTGATCACCGACATGATAACGAGGCCGGGCACGATGTACTGCATGTAGCTGAAACCGCCCATCTCGCCGATGCGCCGCCCGATCAGTTCGCCGAAAATAATGAAATAGAGGGTCATGGTGATTGCGGGCGGGACGATGGTCTGACCCCATATCCGCAGTATGCGGGTCACCTCCTTGCGCACGATGGTCCGGTACCCGACCCAGTTGGGCGTGCCGCTCATGCCGCCTGCCCCGACCTGTCGGCGCCCTTGTCGACCAGGCGAATGAACAGTTCTTCCAGTCGGTTGGCCTTGTTGCGCATGCTGAGCACGTGGATATCCCGCCGCTCCAGCTCGGCAAACAGGTTGTTGAGGGACTTCTGCTTGGGCAGCGAGGCCTCCAGCGTCCGCTCGTCGGTCATGGCGATCTCCATGCCGTCGACCCTCGGACATTCCGTGATCGCCTCCCGCAGGTCCAGCACGAAGGTCTCCACGTCGAGCGTGGCGAGCAGCGACTTCATGTCCGTGTTCTCGATGATTTCGCCGTGATCGATGATCGCGATGTTGCGGCACAGGCTCTCGGCTTCTTCGAGGTAGTGCGTGGTCAGAATGACCGTCGTGCCCCGATGGTTGATGTCCCCGATGAATTCCCACCTGGAGCGCCGGATTTCGATGTCCACCCCGGCCGTCGGTTCGTCGAGTATCAGCAGGCGCGGCTCGTTGACCATCGCGCGGGCGATCATGAGCCGGCGCTTCATGCCGCCGGACAACGTCCTGGATGGCTTGTCCGCCTTGTCCCAGAGACTCAGTTGCCGAAGGTACTTTTCGGCGCGCTCCAGCGCTATGTCGCGGGGAATGCCGTAATAACCGGCCTGGTTGATGACAATCTCGATGGGTTTTTCGAACTGGTTGAAATTCAGCTCCTGCGGCACCAGCCCGATGCAGGACATCGCCCTGGACCGTTCGCGCTGAACGCTGATGCCGAACACGCGCGTATCGCCGCTGCTGGCATTGACCAGCGACGAGATGATGCCTATAAGGGTCGACTTGCCGGCCCCGTTCGGCCCCAAGAGGGCAAAGAAGTCGCCTTCCTCGACGGCCAGTGTAATCCCCTTGAGGGCCTCCACCCCGTTGCTGTAGGTCTTCCTCAGGTCGGTGACTTCCAGGGCGTACATCCCCCTGATGTGGAGCGCTCGCCGGCCTATTTCAATGACCTTCCGCCTATGGACACCGGCGGCAATACCTCCTAACCTCTCCGTTCTTCCGGATCGCCCTGAGGCCGCATGCACTTCCGAATCGTCACATGGTTGCCACCGCTGCTGTGCCTGATTGGCGCGGTCTGCAACCCCGCGCATGCGCAGCAGAGCGGGGCCGAGGTGGAGCTGGCCCTGGAAACCTGCGAACTGGTGGTGCCGGGCACGCCGTTGTCGGTAGTGGGTGAGTGCGGCTGGCTGGTGCGGGCGGAAAATCCGGACGAGCCCGACGGGCGGCACATCGACATCCACGTCGCGCGGATTCCGGCCCGGGGACGCGTGGCCGAAGCCGATCCGCTGGTGTTCTTCGCCGGCGGTCCGGGCCAGGCCGCCACGGAAACCTGGCCGCTGGTGGCGCACGCGCTGCGCAAGGTCAACGAGACCCGCGACATACTCCTGGTCGACCAGCGCGGCACCGGGCTGTCGAACCCGCTGAAGTGCCCGGAAATAGAACTCGGCGAAGCGCTGGCCCAGGACTGGGACCAGCTGGCCATCACGACCCGCGAGTGCCTGGAATCGGTGGACGGCGACCCCCGCTTCTACACGACCACGATCGCCATGCATGACATCGACGCGGCACGCGCGGCGCTGGGTTACGACAGGGTGAACCTGTTCGGCGGCTCCTACGGGACGCGCGCGGCCCAGGTCTACCTGCGCCTGTTCCCGCAACGCGTACGCACCATGGTGCTGGACAGCGTCGTACCGCAGACCCTCGTGCTGGGAACGGAGCACGCCGCGAAACTCGACCAGACGCTGGAGCGCGTGTTGACCGCCTGCGACACGGATTCCGACTGCGCCGAGGCGTTCCCCGGCACGGCCGGAAAACTGACCGAACTCGCCGGCCGGCTGGAAGAGCAGCCTGTCGAGGTAACCGTCGAACATCCTGTCACCGGGGATCCGGTCACCCTGACCTACGACCGCGAGGTGTTGGCCTCGTCGCTGCGTTTCCTGTCCTACTCGTCGGACACGCAGGCCATGTTGCCGCTGCTGATACACGAAGCCTGGCAGGAGCAGCGCTTCGACCGCCTGGCCAGCCAGATGCTGATTGCCGCGACCGGCCTCCAGCAGAGCATCTCCCAGGGCATGGAGATGTCCGTGATGTGCGCCGAGGATTACCCGTGGTTCCCCGAGGACCCGGGAACCGACGCTTACCTGATGGGCGACATGATCCACAAGGCCGTGGGCATCCAGTGCAGCGTCTGGCCGCGGGGTCCGGTGCCCGAAGGATTCCACGAACCCGTGACGGCGGACGTCCCGGTGGTGCTGCTGTCGGGCGAGCTCGACCCGGTTACGCCGCCGGAATACGGCGACACCGTGGCCGCCCATTTTCCGAGCGCAACCCACCTGGTGGCGCGGGGCCAGGGCCACATCGTCACGACCCGCGGCTGCATGGGTGACCTGGTAGCCCAGTTCATCGACGCCGGGGAGTTCGGCGACGTGGACACCGAATGTATGACACACATGCGCCGGACACCCTATTTCATCTCGCTGACGGGGCCCAATCCGTGATTGTCGTGACCGATCTCAGGAAGTTCTTCGGCGATGTGAAGGCCGTCAACGGCATCTCCTTCGAGGCCCGGGACGGCGAAATCACCGGCCTGCTGGGCCCCAACGGCGCCGGCAAGACCACCACGCTGCGCATGCTCTACTCGCTGCTGCCGCCGGACGGCGGCCGGATTCTGATCGATGGCCTGGACCCGACGCGGGACGCCATGGAGATCAAACGGACCCTGGGCGTAATACCCGACAGCAGGGGCCTGTACACGAGGCTCACCGCGCGCGAGAACATCGCCTACTATGGCGAGCTGCATGGCATGAGCGGCCGGCAGATCGAGGCGCGCATCGCCACGCTGGTCGACACCCTCGACATGGCGGACTTCATCGACCGGCGCACCGAGGGCTTCTCCCAGGGCCAGCGGGTCAAGGTGGCGATCGCACGCGCGATGATCCACGAACCGCAAACGGTTCTGATGGACGAGCCGAGCAACGGGCTGGATGTCATGAGTACGCGCGCGCTGCGCGACTATGTCCGGGGGCTGCGCCGGGACGGGCACTCGGTCGTGCTGTCCACCCATATCATGCAGGAGGTCGCTGCCCTGTGTGACCGCATCGTGATCATCGCCAAAGGCGAGGTCGCGGCCGACGGCACGGCAAACGAGCTGCTGCAGCGATCCGGCTGCGATTCGCTGGAGGATGCCTTCGTCAAGCTGATCGGCAGCGAGGAAGGGCTGCTCGCATGAAGGGGCTGACCATCGTATTCCGCAAGGAAGTCCGCGAGAACGTGCGCGACCGCCGCGCGCTGTTCAACTCCCTGCTGCTGGGCCCGCTGTTGTTTCCGCTCCTGTTCGTCGGCATGATGTGGTTCCTCGCAAGCGCCGAGCAGGAGCGCGCCCAACAGACGCTGGAACTGCCGGTGGTCGGCGCCCACTACGCGCCCAGCCTGATCCGCTACCTGGAGCAGCAGGGCGTGTTGATCCAGCCGGAGCCCGAGAATCCGGAAGCCATGGTGCGCAACCAGGATACGCCGGTCGTCATCCGGATCCTCCCGGACTACCCCGAGCGGTGGGCTGAGGGCCTGCCCGCGCCGGTGGAAGTCATCATGGACCCTTCCCGCCAGGAGTCAAACGCCGCTATCCGGCGCGTGAAGGGCCTGTTGCTGGGCTACGGCCAGCAAATCGGCTCGCTGCGGCTGCAGCTCAGGGGCGTCTCGCCACAGCTGGCTTCCCCGGTCATGCTGCGCGACGTCGACCTGTCGACCCCCAAGAGCCGCGCCATCCTCGCCGTCATCTTTCTGCCTTACGTGCTGATGATCACCGCGTTCACCGGCGCCACGCACCTGGCAATGGATACGACCGCCGGCGAAAAGGAGCGCAAATCGCTGGAACCGCTGCTGATCAACCCGGTGCCGCGCTGGCAGATCATGACCGGGAAAATGCTGACCACCACGGTGTTCGCGATGGCGTCGCTGGCGCTGACCCTGGTGTCGTTCCGCATCGTCCTGCCCTACATGCCGGTCGGCGCTTTCGGCATGGACCTGACCCTGGGCCTGCACACGCTGCTGAAAATCCTGCTGGTGATTTCACCGGTGGCCATTCTCGCGGCCGCCCTGCTGACGCTGCTCGCCTCGTTTGCAAAATCCTATCGCGAGGCGCAGAGTTACATGGGCCTGGTCATTCTGATCCCGATGATTCCCAGCCTGATCTTCATGGCCAACCCGGTCAAGGCGGAAGTCTGGATGATGATCGTGCCGCTGTTTTCCCAGAACATCCTGATCGGCGAAATCATCAGGGAAGAGGCGGTGGGTTTGTCCTGGTACGCACTGTCGGTTGCCAGTACTCTGGCGATCGGCCTGGCGCTGGCCGTCGTGGCCGCCACGCTGTACAACCGGCCGCGGCTGATTTTCAGCGGCTCCTGACGCTGGCAGCCGCGAGACCGGCCCGCAGGCCGCAACGGAGGTCGACCATGAAGTTCAGAAGTCTGTTTTTCGCAACGCTTGCCGCCGTCATCTGGACGGTCAGCCCGTCCAGCGAGGCCGGCGAGGTCCCGGCCGTGGGCAGCGAGGCGCCGGCTTTTCGGTTGCAGGACCAGAACGGCGAATGGCATGACCTGGCCGATTATCGGGGCACCTGGCTGGCCGTCTACTTCTACCCCAAGGACGATACGCCCGGCTGTACGACCGAAGCCTGCAATTTCCGCGACAACATCTACGCCTTCAAGGCGATCGGCGCCGCCGTGGTGGGTATCAGCATCGACGACGTCGAGTCACACAGCAAGTTTGCCGGCAAGTACAAGCTCCCGTTCACGATCCTGGCCGACGAAACCGGCGCCACGGCCGAGGCTTACGGCGTGCTTCGCGACTGGAAACTGACCAGGATCGCCGCGCGCCAGTCTTTCCTGGTCAACCCGGACGGCGTGATCGTCAAGCACTACGAGGACGTCGACCCGGAGACCCACACCCAGGACGTGCTCGCCGACCTCGAATCGCTGATGGCCGAGACGGGCTGACGGGCCTCACTCCGGAATGTAGGGCAGCCGCTCGGGCGCCGGGCCCTGGCCCGCTTCCGCCCGCGCCTCGGCCACGAGAGCGCGTACGTCGGCCAGCAGTTCCCGGGCGTCGTAGACGACCCCGTCCTTGATGGTATAGCGCACCCCGCCGACCCGTGCGGGCTGCCCGGCTTCGTCCAGCCGGAAGTGGCCCGTGCCGTACAACACCTTGAAGTTCTCCAGTGGATTGTGGGCGGTCACGACCAGGTCCGCCAGCTTGCCCGGCCGGATCGACCCGATCCGGTCGTCCATCCGCAGGACCTGCGCGCCATGAATGGTGGCCGCGCGCAGCACTTCCAGCGGGTGGAAACCCGCCTCCTGCAGCAGTTCCATCTCGCGCACGTACCCAAACCCGTACAGCTTCCAGATGTAACCGGAGTCCGAGCCCAGGGTGACGCGGCCGCCGTGGTTCTTGTAATCGTCCAGAAACGTCATCCAGAGCCGATAGTTCTCCTTCCAGGCGATTTCGTCCGCCGTCGTCCAGTCGAACCAGTAGGATCCGTGCGCCTCGCGGGAGGGTTGAAAAAAGTCCCACAGGGCCGGGTGCGCATAGTCCGTCTGCCAGTCCGCATTCATCTCCCGCATCAGGTCGCGGCTGGCCTCGTAAATGCTCAGCGTGGGATTGATCGTGAAGTCGAGGCCGATCAGCTCGTCCCGCACACCGTTCCACTTCTCCGAGCCGGGAGCGGCGGCCTGTTCCCAGAGACGGCCGGCTTCTCCGAAACGATGCTGCTCGTTGCTGTAATTGTAGTCGGCCGGGTAGTCCTGGATGACGCGGTCTTCGAACAGCGCCTCGGGCAGGCCGTACCAGTGCTCCATCGTGGTCAGCCCGGCACGCGCCGAATCCAGGACGTTCCAGTGGGCGACATCCAGTTGCGCGTGGTGCATGGCCGAACCCAGCCCCTGCTTCTGCGCTTCGTCCAGCGCGGCGCGCATGATTGCCGGCGGCGCTCCAAAGAACTTGATGCCCCGTGCGCCGCGGCGCGCGGCGTCGCGCACCCAGGCTCGTGCCTCGTCAGGCTCGAGAAGAGGCCCGTCCCGGCCCTGGCCAAACCCGACGTAAGGCACGATGCGCGGCGCGGCTATCCGGTTCCTCTCGCTGCGCTGCTGGTGCTCGAGCACCCAGTCGAACCCGTTGAAACTGCCCGGCTCACGGATGGTCGTGATGCCGTGCGCCAGCCACAGCTTGGCCGGATATTCGGCCGGAACGCCCTGCTCACCGCCACCGAAGTGTGCGTGCAGGTCGACGAACCCCGGCAGCAGGTAATGTCCCTCAAGCTCGAGAACACGGTCGCCCGCTGCGGGGCGTCCGTCCTCGGAAATTGGCACACCCGGGAAACCCACATTGTGAATCGAGGCGATCCGGTTGCCCTTGATGACCACGTCCATGGGACCGACCGGCGGGGCGCCCTCGCCGTTCACGACGATGACGCCGCGCAGAACGAGGCGGTCGAAAGGCCCCTCGCCGCGCACGCGGTCGGGCGCCGCCGGCGGGGCCGAATGGGCGGACTGCGCCAACAGGAGGAGGCTCAGGGCGATTGGACGATAAATCCTTGCGTGCATATTCTTCTCGCGCGTGCAGGTGAGCGGTGCTAGAGTATAAATGGGAAAGGAGGTCCTGGAGTTATAGCGCATGGATGACTCTTCCAAGAAGGCAGCATCCGCCGCCGACCGGGAAAGCAAGAAACCGAAAACCGCCAGTAGCGACTCGAGCGAGTCATTTGTCGCCTACATGAACGATCCGGCGGAGCAGGCCGGCGGCGCCGAGTCGCAGCAGGAGGAGAACCTCACCACCTCGGCAAAGGCCGTGGACCGATGGTTCAGGGAGCGTCGAACGCTCCAGGGAGCGCCCCGCCTGCTCGAGGTGCCCAACGAGGCGCTGGTCAGCAACGGTGGTCCGCTGCAGATCACCGGCAACATCGCTCTGATCGGCGAGGACGGCTCCGTTCGATATGCCAATCACCTGACGCTGTGCCGCTGCGGCGCGTCCAAGTCAAAGCCCGACTGCGACGAGCAGCACCTCGAATGTGAGTTCCTGCACAGCGGCAAGATCACGGAGGTGTCAGAGCTTAAGGCGTCGCAGAGGGCGTGCAGGATCACGATTTCCTGCATCAAGGATGGTCCTATCACGTTTAGCGGAAGCCTGCGGCTGCACAACCGGTATGACCAGGAGTGCGTGAAACTGCGGGGTTCGTTGTGCCGCTGCGGCCACTCGGCCAACAAGCCGTTCTGCGACGGTTCGCACGAGCGCGTGGGGTTCAGAACACAGTCCGGCTGAGTGGCGACCGGACGGACCGCGCCATCTTGCGCCCGACCCGTGCGGGCGGCACAATCCGCCCATGGATGTATTTCGGGTTTTCCAGATAGAGGCGGCGCATCGCCTGCCGAACGTCCCCGCCGGCCACAAATGTGCACGCATGCACGGCCACTCCTTCCGTATCGAAATCCACGTCAGCGGAGCGGTCGGAGAACAGTCGGGTTGGGTGATGGACTTTGCCGACCTGCGCCGGGCCTTCCAGCCTCTGTTCGACCAGCTTGACCATCACTGCCTGAACGACATCGAGGGCCTGGAGAACCCGACCAGCGAGATCCTCGCCCGGTGGATCTGGGATCGACTCGAGCCGAGCCTGCCGATCCTCAGCTCCGTCACGGTGTGGGAGACCCCCCGCAACAGCTGCACGTACCGCGGGTAGCGGCTACACCCGCACCCGGTGCGGGTGGGTGTAGATGTTGAAGCTGTGCTCGCGCAGGAAGGCGACCAGCGTGATGCCGGCGTCTTCGGCGAGCTCGCACGACAGGCTGGTG
>CALKKN010000060.1 GCA_937995275.1 uncultured Lysobacterales bacterium
CAGGCTGAAGAACGACGTCCAGACCAGCAGCCGACCGACGTAGTCATTGTCGACCCCGGCGTCGATCGTGGCCAGTTCGATGCAGGTCCAGTAAGTGCCGATGTTGATGTAGGTGAAAAAGATTGCCGCCAGCACCAGCCACGGTACCCAGACCGGGACACGGCGCTCGACGGTTCGCTGTTCCCCGGCCGGGCTCTCTGTTTCCAGTTCAACCACCAGACCACGCTCCAGAGGGCGGGGCGGAATCCAGTGAAGGACGGGCAGCGTGACCAGGTAGCACAGGATGAACGCGTAGTAGATGCCGTTCACGCTCAGCATGGGCAGAACCTGCATTTCCAGGGCCTGGGAGAATGCGAAAGCGAACAGCATCAGGTTGTAGGCGCGCGCCGGTTTGCTCGAACCGCCGAGCGTGGCGACAGCGACCGCCAGCCGTCGAAGACAGTTTTGTGGTGCGCCAGGCTAGCTGCCGGTGTGCTCGATGGCTTCACGCATGATTTCCATCGCGGTCTGGTCGCAGGGAGGCAGGCTGGCGTCGCTCTCGCCCAGCGGCGTCGTCCGCTCGCCCCATCGGATCAGGCCCGCGCCCCGGGTCAGGCCGGCCCCGAAGGCGGCCAGCAGCAGATTGCTGCCCGGCCGGACGCGCCCGTCCTCGAGCGCCTCGCACAGGGCCACCGGAATGGTCGCCGCCGAGGTGTTTCCGTACCGGTCGATGTTCAGCGCCACCTGCTCCATCGGCACGGACAGGTAGTGCGCCAGCGACTCGATGATGCGCTCGTTCGCCTGGTGCGGAATGATCAGGTCGATGTCCTCGTTGCGCAGTCCGGTCTCGGACATGACGACCCGGATCTCCTTCGCCATGCCCTTCACCGCGCGCCGAAAGATTTCGCGGCCGTCGAAGCTGACGTCGAACACCCCGTAGTTCTCGACAAACCGGTTCCCCGCCGTGCCCAGGTTCGGAACCAGCAGCGCCTCCAGCGCGTCCCCTTCACAACCGAGGTGGGACGCCAGCAGGCCGCTTTCCCGTTCACTCGGCTCTACCAGCACAGCCCCGGCCCCGTCGCCGAACAGCACGGCCGTGTCGCGCAGCGACCAGTTCAGCAGCCAGGTGATGCGCTCGGCGCCAATGACCAGCGCCTTGTGATAGGCACCGCCGCGGATCATCGCGGTCGCCACGGCCAGGCTGTAGATGAAGCCGCTGCAGCCGGCGTTCAGATCGAATACGGCGGCGTTGTCCGCGCCCATTTTCTTCTGCACGTGCGCCGCTGCGCTCGGGATGATCGTATCGGGGGTGCAAGTCGCGACGATCAGCAGATCGACCTCCTCCACCGAGGCGCCGCCGGCCGCCAGGGCGCGATGACCCGCGACCGCCGCCAGGTCGCTGCAGGGCACGTGGGACACGCGCCGCTCGCGGATGCCGCTCCGGGTGCGGATCCACTCGTCGGAGGTATCGAGCACGGTCGCCATGTCGTCGTTGGTCATGACGGCGGGCGGCATGCACTTGCCCCACCCGGTAATCTCAGCATATTTGGCCATGATGGGCCTGTCGGTAGTTGAACCGAGGGCAGACTAGCAGCGCGCCGCCCAAATCACAATTCTGTTGAAACACGATTGCAGTCACGGTGGCTGCAGCAGCCCTGGATGATATACAGTCACCCCTGACCTGCACCGCAGAGGATCAATCGATCGACCCGGCAAAACTCCAGCGACTGCACCAGGGGATCAAGTGGACGGTCTATGGCCTGCTACTGCTCAACTGGGCGTTCTACATCCACGAAGACTGGACCAACGCACAGCACACGCTGCGCAACGGCGGCACGCTGCTCGACTGGATGAACGCGTTCGGCACCTCGCTGGACGAGGCTGCTTGGTTCGGACTGCTATTCCTGTGGGAACTGGAAACCTATGCGCTGCCGGAGCACGCCTGGACGCGCCTGGTGCAGGGGCTGTTCCTGGGCATCCGCGGCCTCTGTTACATATTTCTGGCCCACACGGTGTTCGCCTGGGGGACCAACTTCATCGACCTGGAACGGCTGCAGCCCGCCCCGGACGTGAGCAGTCTGTGCGACCTGGCGGACCAGGAAATTTCGTATACGTACAATCTGGAATACACCCTGATCGACACTGACAATTGCCGCGAACTGTCAACCGACACCGAGTTCTTTTTCGTGGACAACTCGGCCGTGACCGACAGCGCCGGCCTGGCCGTCGAACGCCGCTCGGCCCGGTTCGACCTGCAGGACGCCATCACCTGGCTGCTGATCATGTTCACCATCGAGATCGGTATCTGGCTGCAGGAGCGGGACATCACCGGCGGCCCTCTGATGCTGGTCAGCCAGCTCGGCAAGGTCCTGTACGGGGTGCTGCTGGTCGATGCCGCCTACTGGGCCTGGATGGGCCACTGGCTCTACACCTGGGATCAGCTGCTCTGGATCGGGGGGTTCTGGGCCATCGAGTTCAACATGAAACTGTGGCGCGACAGCATCGAAGCCAACGAACAGGAGCTCGGGGCCGCAGCCTGACGATCAGGACCTGATCCTGTACAACCCGGCAGTTGCGCTTTGGGGCTGCCAATACTTAACTGCTAAAGTGAACGAATGGACTAACATTGAAATTCATTCGCCAAGGTGGAACAGGCTTGTTGTGAGCAAGCTCATCGAATTGAAGGGTGACCAAAGCCTAGTCGGAAATCGCCGGTGGTTCAGTTCGCGGGAGATTGACCTCGTTATCTGGACTGACAAAATCAACTCCATTGTGGCTTTTGAGTTTTATTACGACAAGAACGTCAATGAGCATGTGCTCATCTGGCGCGAAAGTTCAGGATTCACCCACCTGGCTGTCGACGACGGGGAGCGGAAGCCGGCACTCGAATACAAGCAAACCCCCATCCTGGTTATCGATGGATGTTTTGATCCGGATCGAATTAGGAACCTGTTCGAGGGCTCATGTGAGGACCTACCTGCAGACGTGGCCCATTGCGTTCGTCTACAGCTCGAAAAACTGACCACCGATCCGTATACGGCATGACGGATTCATATTCTCCTTGTGGCTGCTTCTGGCCTAGTGTGTTGAAAAACTCCTCGATGCCCGAATTGCGATCAATATCGACGAATTATTGACGTCCAAGTTATTGTTTTTGCCAAGCCAAGTTTCGGCAGAAGCGTCGAAATTCTCTGACAAGGGAGTTTTTCCACACGATGGGCCGGATTGAGAACTAGGCTTCCCTTCGCCTATCGGTCAGGGGATGTCCGCCATCCGCGCGCAAGCGGCAATCCGATTTGCAGCGGTGGCGGCAGCAAAGGGAGTGATTCGGGGTTGGCTGAACCCCAACCCGGCTCCTCTCGCAGTGCCGCATCAGACTTGTCGGATATCTAAAAAGACTGACGGGTGCTCCGTATGCTCAGCGCCACTCCGGTGGGCTGCAAACTAACGGCCGCGGCGCTATGCGCCGCGACCGTCGCTGAAGAACCGGCGGAAGCGGTGTACTCGCCCGCAGATCCGCCCGGGTCAGATCAAGACGATGGATTGACCACCACCACCTCGCAGGTTTCCTCGGACATGTTCCCGTACATGTCGTAGGCTTCGACCGTCCAGGTGATGTGGTCATCGACGCCGCCCGTGTCCAGTATGGTGATGTCGACGCCTTCGAAGGTCACTATGCACGAGTCGGTTTTGTCGATGCGCTTGCCTTTCTTGGTCAGAGCAAAGCAGTCGTAAGCGACGATCTCGGCGACCGGGGCCGTGTCACAGATGTCTTCCGCCGTCGCCGTGAAGGTGATCGGCGCATCCGGCGGCGTGATGGTCGGCGGCGCGTTGCAGTAGATGGTCGGCGGTGTCGTGTCCTGCACGGAGACGTCCTGCCCGTCGAAAGACTGGTTGCCGCTGTCGTCCGTGGCCGTCCACAGCACCGGCGTCGTGCCGATCGGGAAGAGGGGCGGCGCGTCGTTTGCGACGTCGACCGAGGCGTCGCAGATGTCGCTCACGATCGGATCGCCCAGGTCGACGGGCGTGCCGTCCGGCGACGTGCACTCGGCCACGATGTCGGGCGGCGCCGTAAGATCAGGCGGCGTGGTATCTTCGATGGTCACCGTCTGGCTGTCCGACGCCGAATTGCCGCTGTCGTCCGTCGCGGTCCATACCACCGTCGTCTCGCCCAGCGGGAACAGCGGCGGCGCGTCGTTGGCGACCGTCAGCGTCTCGTCACAAACATCGTCGGTGACGGGTGTCCCGAAGTCGGTCGGCGTGCCATCCGGCGAGGTGCATTCGTCGAGAACATCTTCCGGCGCCGTGATCGAGGGATCGAGGGTGTCCTGCACCGTCACCGGCGCCGAGCAACTGTCCGAACCGCCGAAGGGATCGATGACCATCAGATCGACCGATTTCGGGCCGGTCGGCGCCGGGAAGACCACGGTCGGCGTGGCGCCTGTCGTGGGCGACGGGTCGAACGGACCGCTCCAGTCGTAGGTCAGCGGGTCACCGTCTGGATCGGAAGAACCGGTGCCGTCCAGAAGGGTGTCCAGGCCGCATTCCGCGGTGTAGGGGCCGTTGGCGTCGCACACGGGCGGCGGGTTGAGCGCCAAGCAGGTCAGCGCGTCGGCGGTATTGAGACGGCCAAAGCCGTAGAAGTCGTCCCTGCCTGGCGTGTCCTCGGCCGGATCGCCCACTTCGTCCTCCGCGGTGGCGATGATGCAGTCCCGCACTCCCTGGTTGGTCGCGAGCGGCTTGAAGGACAACATCAGCGCCGCGGTTCCGCTCACGTGGGGCGAGGCCATGGAAGTACCGCTCAACAGGTCGTAATTATCGGCCAGTACCGTGTTCATGATATCTACACCGGGCGCGGTCACTTCGAGCTCCGGCCCGAAATTGGAACCCCAGGTGAGGCCGAGGTCCGGCTCGGCTCGTAGGTCGTCGTGATTGGTCGCGCCCACGGCCATCACGTGGGCGTTGTTGGCCGGGTAGCCGACGGCAGTGTTGAAGTTACCCGAGGCGTTGACCACCAGCACCCCTACCGTGTCGTAGGCGTACTCCAGCGCATCGTCGATCGCGTTGGACTGGGCGACGGACAGGCTCAGGGCGATCACCCGTGCGCCGTTGTCGGCGGCGTAGATGATGGCGTCGTCGAGAATCGATCCGTCCGGCGCGGCATTGCCGACCAGCAGCGGCATCATTTTCGCCCCGGTGCCGGGCCCGGTGCCGCCGGCGACGCCGATCACACCCGTTGCATTGTGCCCGCAGGCGCCGATGATGCCGGCGACGTGCGTGCCGTGGAGGTTGCTGGGATCAGGATCGTTGTCTGCGCCGGCGAAGTCCCAGCCGATCAGGTCGTCGACAAAGCCGTTGCCGTCGTCGTCGATGCCGTTGAGGTCGGCCGGATCCATCACGATGCCGTCACTGCCCAGGTCCTCGCCCGGATTCACCCAGATGTTGCACTCCAGGTCCTCGTGGTCGTAATCGGTGCCGCTGTCCAGCACGGCAACCCATATGTCGGGAAGCGCCACGGCCATGTCCCAGGCCTCAGGGGCGTCGACGTCGGCGTCGGGGGTCCCGCCGGTCTGGCCGGTGTTGTCCAGGCCCCACTGGTCGGCGAACTGCGTGTCGTTCGGGACGAACTCCCACCGGCCATAGGTGTTCACTTCGGCGTACTCGAACAGGCCGCTCTCCTGCAGCTGGGCAACAAAGCTGACCGGGTCGAGGCCCGGGGGAACGCTCACGTCGATGGCTCCGAGCCGGTTGGCACGCAGAACCCTTGCGCCCTGCGCGCCGAAGAAATCGGCCATCGCGTCGCTTGTCCTGGTCGCCTTGAATTTGACCGTTACGACGTCAGGCACGACCTCGAACCATTGATTTGGCGATGATTCCACGAACCATTTTTCGTCCATCCGGACAAACTGTTTGCCCTGCAACTCCAATTGTTCGGGCGGGTCGGCCACCAATTCAATGGGCGAAACCATGAGCGCCAGAATGACGATCCACGTCGATTTCATGAGTTATCTCCTTCGTAGTTATTGAGGTTCTGCAAAAAGTAGCACTATGCTCACGAAACACCACTTGCACTACACAGTACGATCTGCAGCGTGTCAGTCAGCTTGAATCCGAGGTCGGACTTCTTCGCCCGCGGCTGTGTTATCCGCCGTGCGGGCGGCGTAGCGAGACAAAGGCCGTTTCCCTCGGTCACCTGGAGAAGACGGTTCCCCAAGTACACCTGATGCTCAATATGCCGCGCCCGCGCCGCAATGACCTAGGTCATTTTCATAATTGAATGTGATTCAGGACGGGGCCCAGAACCGTCGGGGGGACGGCGGAGGCGCGCGGCCAGCAAACCGCTCAACCCGCCAGCAGGCTCAGCACCTGTTCGTCCAGCGGCGGGCCGTCCAGTTGGACAAAGTCGTAGGCCACGCGCGTCAGCGGCACGTCCACCTCCAGCATCCGGTCCAGCCTGGCCGGGCTGGCATCCACCACGCAGGCCACGTCCTCGGCCTGGCAGCAGGCGTTGATGGTCGCCTGCAGCGACTCGCGCTGCGCCTCCGAGTAGCCCATCGCCGGCAGCACGCTCTCGAGGTGCGGGTTGGCCGCGAACACCTCCCGTATCGTGCCCGCCGCGTACGGCCGCGGATCGACCACGGTTGCCCCGTGGCGCCTGGCCGCCACCGTACCGGCGCCGAAGGACATGCCGCCGTGGGTCACCGTGGGCCCGTCCTCGATGACCAGCACGCGCTGGCCCTCTATCCGCTCCGGCTCGCCGACCCGAATTTGCAGGTCGGCGGTGCAAACGGTCGCCGCCGGGTTGTACCGGCGGGCGCGTTCACGGATTCCGTCGACATCGCCGGGCGCGGCTGAACCGCACTTGCTGATCACCAGCACGTCCGCGCGGCGGAAATTGACCTCGCCGGGGAAATAGTCGGTTTCGTGGCCGGCCCGCAGTGCATCCACGACGACGATGTCGAGGTCGGGTCGGATGAAGGAGAAGTCGTTGTTGCCGCCGTCCCACAGCACCAGGTCGGCGTCGGCCGCAGCCCGGTCCAGGATGGCCTGGTAATCGACGCCGGCGTAGATCGGTATACCCATGTCCACGTAGGGCGCGTACTCCTCGCGCTCCTCGATGGTGCAGTCCTGCTCATCGAGGTCCCCGGGGGTCGCGAAGCGCTGCACGCGCTGCATCGAGAGGTTGCCGTACGGCATCGGGTGGCGGATCACCGCGGCCCGTTTGCCCCGCTCCCGCAACGTGCGCGCCAGCCACTGGGTCAGCGGGCTCTTGCCCGCCCCGGTGCGGGTCGCGGTGATGCTGGCCACTGGTCGGTCGGAGGCGATCTGCGTATGCTCCGGGCCCAGCATGACGAAACTCGCACCGGCGGCCTGGACCAGCGAGGCCTTGTGCATGACCTCGGCGTGGGCGATGTCGCTGTAGGCGAAAAACACAAAATCCACGACCTGTTCCCTGATCAGGCTGACCAGCTCCGACTCGTCGTGGATCGGGATGTCCGCCTCGTAGCCCGGACCGGCCAGGGACTGCGGGAAGCTGCGCGTGTCGATGAACGGGATCTGGGTAGCCGTGAAGGCGACCACCCGGAACCGCTCGTTACCCCTGAGGAAGGACAGGAAGACGTGGAAATCGCGCCCAGCGGCGCCCATGACGATGCAACGATAAGGCCTGTTCATGGCTGAGTGTTCACCCCGCGCTGATTGAATGGATGTCGAGAAACAAATCCCGCTGCGTTCCGCTGATCGGCTCGCCGCGATGCTGCTAGCATAGCCGCCATGAATCATTCAGGCCGTGATCTACGTCGTGTACTCGGCCTCCGGGACACCCTGGCGCTGTCGTTCGGCGCCATGGTCGGCTGGAGCTGGGTGATCCTTTCCGGCGTCTGGATCGGCAACGGCGGCAGCCTCGGCGCCGTGCTCGGCTTCGCGCTGGCCGGACTTCCGATCATGCTGATCGGATTGCTCTACGCCGAACTGGCTTCGGCCATGCCGGTCGTGGGCGGCGAGCACGAGTATTCCCTGCGGGCGCTGGGGCGGCTGGGGTCGTTCATATGCACCTGGGCGATCGTCTTCGTCTACGTGTCGGTGTGCGCGTTCGAGGCCGTGGCGCTGCCGACCGTTATCGACTACTGGTTCCCCGACTACCACGTAATCTACCTGTGGACCGTCGCGGGTTGGGACGTCCACCTGTCGTGGGCCGCGGTCGGCGTCGCCGGCGCGGTGCTCGTCACCCTGGTCAACTACGTCGGCGTAAAGACCTCGGCGGTGGTGCAGACGACGGTGACGGTGCTGATCCTGGTGGCGGGCGTCATGCTGATCAGCGGTGCCCTGTTCGAAGGCTCGCCGCAGAACCTCGAACCGCTGCTGAAGCAGGGCGCGGCCGGCGTGTTCGCCGTGGCCGTGATGGCGCCGTTCATGTTCGTCGGCTTCGACGTGATCCCGCAGGCCGCGCAGGAAATCCACCTGCCGGCCCGCTCGATCGGCCGAGTTCTGCTGGGTTCCATCGCCCTGGCGCTGGCTTGGTACTGCCTGGTCATCCTGGCCGTGGCGCTGCTGATCCCGGCGTCGGCGTTCGGCACCGGGCTGGTTACGGCCGATGCGGCGGGGACTGCCTGGGGTCCGGTCGGCGCCAACCTGCTGGTGCTGGGCGGCGTCGGCGGCATCATCACCAGTTGGAACGCCTTCCTGGTCGGCGGCAGCCGCGCCGTCTACGCGATGGCCGCGCACGGCATGCTGCCCCGCTGGCTCGGCCGGCTTCACCCGCGGTTCGGAACGCCCGCCAACGCCATCCTGGCCATCGGGCTTCTATCGGTCGCGGCGCCCTTCGGGGGCCGGGTCCTGCTGGTCTGGATCGTCGACGCCGGCAGCTTCGCCGTGGTGATCGCCTACATCCTGGTGGCCGTCTCGTTCCTGCTGTTGCGCCGCAACCGGCCCGACATGGACCGTCCGTTCCGGCTGCGGCACGGCGAGGCGATTGGTTGGCTGGCGCTGGCTGGAAGCCTGGGGCTGCTGCTCCTCTACCTGCCCGGCAGCCCGTCGGCGCTGCTGTGGCCGACCGAGTGGGGCCTGGTCGGATTGTGGTACCTGCTCGGCGCTCTGCTCTATCGCCTGCGCTAGCCCGCAATATGCGGGCTAACCGCCGAGCGTCCCCATCCAGATCGCCGCGAGGAATCCTGTCACGGTCATCAGGCCGGTCAGCCAGCCGCCGTGGGTATAGGCTTCGGGAAGCATGGTCTGGGCGATCATCGCCAGCATCGCGCCTGCTGCCATACCCTCCAGCAGGCCGTGCAGGTGACGCGGCGCGTCGGCGATGAACACATTGCCGAACGCGGCCCCCACCGCGGTCATGATCATCAGTGAGAACCACATCATGATGACCGGTAGGCTACCGCTGCCCTGCTTCTTCATGACCACGGCGCTGGACATGCTCTCGGGGAAGTTGGCCAGGAACAGGCCGCCGATCAGCGCCAGGCTGACGCTCGTACCCTCCATCGATCCGCCGATGATCAGCGATTCGGGTATACCGTCCAGTGCGATGCCCAGCCAGATGGCCAGCGCCACATTGCTGCCGCCCCGCTCCTCCAGGCGCGCGGCCTTGACCATGTCGGCCTCGGTGGGCGCGCCGAGTTCCGACTCGAGGTCCTGGCTGGCCGCTTCCAGCCAGGCCGAAGACTCTTCCGGCCCGATCGCGGCGGCCGGCGCAGCCGCATGCCCGCGCTTCGCCAACTCGCCGAGTTCGTGCTGCAGCCCCGGAGAAACGCCGACGACCTCGCGGAAGTCATCCTTGTGCACTTCCCAGACGACCGTGTCCTCGACCGCCTCGGCGCGCGCGATCGGCGGCAGGCCGGTCACCAGCGCCAGCTCGCCGAACGCCTCGCCCGGCCCCAGCAGCACCGGCGCGGGGCCCTGGCCATCGTCATGCGGCAGAATGCTCACTTGGCCCGCCTCGATCAGGAACAGCGCGTCACAAGGGTCTTCCTCGTGACAGATGACTTCACCGGCCGCGAAGACGCGCTTTTCGACATCGCTGAGCACGCGGCGAATTTCCTCCGGCGGCAGGTTGACCATCAGGTCCAGCACGGACAGCCTGTCGAGAATCCTGCGGTAGTGCTTCTTCTTGGTGCGCCTCAACCGGGCCGCAATGGTGGAAGTCTTGCGCAGGTAGCCGCCCATGTTCGACAGTGCGTGGTCGAGAGCCAGAAACAGCAGGCAGCCGAGCATGGCGCCCAGCGCCAGCCACTTGAAACCCTCCGCCGGGTCGTCCGGGAAATGCTGCAGGGCCGGGACCACCAGTTCGAGCGCCAGGGCGCACAGTAACGCGCCGGCGCCGAAGGCCATGATGGCGGCCGTCAGCCGCAGCCCGGGATTGAACCAGAGGCCCACCACCGCGCCCAGCGGCAGCGACAACGCGCTGAGCGCACCGAACAGAAAAGCGATCGTGACGCTGTCCATCGGGCGAGGTTATCACTAAAGCGCCGCCCGGGTGGGCTCAGACCAGGTCCAGTGCGTACTTCTTCAGGTCCGCAAGCCTGACCACGCGCAGCGCGGCCGCGTGCGTGGCCCGCAACACGACCCTGGGCGCGGCGCCGGCTTCCAGTGCCTCCTGCCATCGCGCGGCGCAGAGACACCACTGGTCGCCCGGTTTCAGCCCGGGAAACCCGAACTCGGGCCGCGGCGTGCTCAGGTCGTTGCCCCGCGACCGTGAAAATTCGAGGAACTCCGCCGTAACCCGCGTGCAGACCGCGTGCAGGCCGATGTCCTCGGGGCTCGTGTTGCAACAGCCGTCACGGAAAAACCCCGTGAGCGGCTGCTCCGAACAGGGGGCGAGCGGCTCGCCCAGTACGTTGAGCTTGGCCTCCAACGCCGGGATCAGCCGAAGTTGGCCGCGGCGGCATCCCAGTTGACGATCTTCCAGATCTCTTCCAGGTATTTCGGCCGCGCATTCCGGTAATCGATGTAATAGGCGTGCTCCCACACGTCGACGGTCAGCACGGGGGTCTTGCCGTCCCGCAGCGGGTTCGCGGCGTTGGAGGTATTGACGATTTCGACGCCGCCGTTTTCGTTCCTGACCAGCCAGGTCCAGCCGGAGCCGAAATTGCCGACGGCGGACTTGATGAAGGCTTCCCTGAAGGCTTCGAACGACCCGAAGGCGCTGTCGATCGCGGCGCCCAGCGCACCACCCGGTTCGCCGCCGCCGTCCGGGCTGAGGCCATTCCAGTAGAAGGTGTGATTCCAGACCTGGGCGGCATTGTTGAAGATGCCGCCGCTGGACTTCATGACGATGTCTTCCAACGAGGCGTTTTCGAATTCCGTGCCCGGAACCAGGTTGTTCAGATTGGTCACGTAGGCCTGGTGATGCTTGCCGTAATGGTAGTCGATGGTCTCCGCCGAAATGACGGGGTCCAGAGCGTCTCTTGCGTAGGGGAGCGGGGGCAGTTCGTGAACCATGAAAAAACTCCTTCGTGTCTGCTGTGATTGGGGAAAACGCGTGGCAGCTATATAGATAGGGTTGCACGCCGCCGCGAAAAAGGGGGGAGGCAGCACGGATTGACCCGCCTGCCTGCTAACCGGAGCGGAGACAGAGCGCCCGGGTGAATCGGTTGAGCCGGAGCACCAACACGCGGATGCTGCGCGAGCCGGGTTCGGGGCGGTATTCCCCGACCGTGACCGTCACGCTCGACCCCCGGAACGTTCCACCGGACTCCAGTCGCGCGGGTCGAGCC
>CALKKN010000061.1 GCA_937995275.1 uncultured Lysobacterales bacterium
GACGGATTTTGTTGATCACGTCCTGCGTCAGTGGCAGCGCCAGCAGCGCATTCAGGAGCACCAGCCAGGCCAACTCGATGACGATGGCCCACTTGAGCAGTCGCAAGAACCAGGTTTTCAGCCGCGTCGACATTTAAGGAGTCTCGCTTCCCTTCTTTCGCCTGCGGCGAAAACCGGCTGCGCTCGACGGCATGCAATAAGCGCACGCCCCCTCTGGTGCCGGTCGCTGCGCTCCACTCACCCAACCGGGGGCGGCGGGTCGCCTTCGGCTTCCTGGCGGGATTGTTTCTGATGCTGATAAATATCGAGGTTGCGACGGCAGCCGCCGGGCTGAACCGGTTCGACGAAGAGGTCCGCACCCTCCTCGGGCGCATGACGCTCGAGGAAAAAATCGGCCAGATGTCCCAGGTCCAGGCGGCGGTGGGGCATATTCCGGATGACTTGCGCGCTGCGGTGGCGGCGGGGCGGATCGGATCTATCCTGAACGAGGTCGATGTGGAGGTCGTCAACGAGCTGCAGCGCATCGCAGTCGAGGACAGCCGCCTCGGCATCCCGCTGATGATGGGCCGGGACGTTATCCACGGCTTCAGGACGATTCTGCCGATACCGCTGGGCCAGGCGGCAACGTTCAATCCGGACCTGGTGCGTAAAGGCGCCCGTATGGCGGCTCTCGAGGCGGCCTCGACCGGCGTCAACTGGACCTTCGCGCCGATGATCGACATCTCGCGCGACGCGCGCTGGGGGCGGATCGCCGAGAGTCTCGGCGAGGATCCGTACCTGACCGGCGTGCTCGGCGCCGCGATGGTGAAGGGTTTCCAGGGCGAAGACTTCAGCGAGCCCGGCAACATCGCGGCCTGCGCCAAGCACTTCGCCGGCTACGGCGCCAGCGAGAGCGGCCGGGACTACAACACCACGAACATCCCGCAGAACGAGCTGCGGAACGTGTATCTGCCGCCGTTCAAGGCGGCTATCGATGCCGGTGTCGCCACGCTGATGACGTCCTTCAGCGACCTCGACGGCGTGCCCGCCAGCGGCAACCGCTTCCTGCTGAAACAGGTCCTGCGCGACGAGTGGCGCTTCGACGGGTTCGTGGTCAGCGACTGGGCTTCGATCCACCAGCTGACGTTGCACGGTTTCGCCGAAAACGATGAGCACGCGGCATTCGAGGCCGCCAACGCCGGCCTGAACATGGAAATGGCCACCTCCACCTACCGTGAGCACCTTCCGGAGCTGCTGGAAAGCGGGCGGATCAGCATGCAGCAGATCGACGCGATGGTCTCCGACATCCTGCGCGTCAAGTTCCGGCTGGGCCTGTTCGAGGACCCGTACACGGATCCGGCCGACTTCCCGGCCGTCGCCAACGCGGAGCACCTGGCCATCGCGGAGCAGGCGGCGCTGCAGAGCCTGGTGCTGCTGGAAAACCGGGATGCGACCCTGCCGCTGGCGAAAGACAAAATTCGCTCGCTGGCGGTCATTGGGCCGCTGGCCGACGACGGATACGAGCAGCTGGGCACCTGGATCTTCGATGGCGACCCGTCCCTCAGCCGGACGCCGCTGCAGGCGATTCGCGAGCACCTGGGCGACGGTACGGAAGTCACCTATGTCCGCGCGATGGAAACCTCGCGCAGCCGGACCACGGACGGGTTCGACGAGGCGGTGGAGGCGGCGAAGGCAGCCGATGCCGTCGTGGCGTTTCTCGGCGAGGAATCCATCCTGTCCGGCGAAACCCATTCCCGCGCCGACATCGGCCTGCCCGGCAACCAGCCGGAATTACTGGCCGCGCTCCGGGGCGCCGGGAAGCCGGTGATCGCCGTGATCCAGGCCGGGCGGCCGCTGACGCTGGCCAACGTCCTCGACCACGTCGACGCCTTGCTGTTCGCCTGGCATCCCGGGACGATGGGCGGCCCGGCCATAGCCGACGTCCTGTTCGGGGCCGAATCGCCCTCGGGCAAGCTGCCGGCGACCTTTCCGCTGATGGTCGGCCAGGAGCCCGTCTACTACAACCACAAGAACACCGGGCGGCCGGCGACGGCGGAGGATTTCACCCACATGGACGACCTCCCCGTGCGGATGCCGCAGAGTTCGTGGGGTTTCGCCTCCTTCCATATCGACGCCGGTTACAAGCCGCTGTACGAATTCGGCTACGGCCTCTCGTACGCCTCGTTCGCCTACTCCGACATCGAGGCCAGCCCGTCCGCGGCGAACCTGGGCGATACCGTCACGGTGACAGCCGTGGTTCACAACCGCGGCGCGGTGGAGGCGGAAGAGGTCGTGCAGCTGTACGTTCGCGACCTGGTCGGAAACGTTACCCGTCCGGTAAAAGAGCTCAAGGGCTTTCAGCGCGTGCGGCTGAAACCCGGCGAGAGCCGCGAGGTATCGTTCACCCTCGGCCCGGAGGACCTCGCCTTTTACGGCCGGGAGATGGAGCGCATCACGGAAGCCGGCGAATTCCACGCCTGGATTGGCGGAAGTTCCGCAGCCGAACTGCGCACCGAATTCCGCTTGGTTTCTGAACCGGCCGGTGGCGCATAAGGTGGCCCCGGGGACCCGATACACGGTCCGTGTCGCCCTGATCGTTGCCCTCGGCGGCTTCCTGATGGGCTTCGACGCCTCGGTCATCTCCGGTGTGGTCGGGTTCATCGAGCCCGAATTCGGCCTGAGCAAGATCCAGCTGGGCTGGTCGGTCGCCTCGCTGACGCTGACGGCCACCATCGCTATGATGCTGGCCGGGCCGATCAGCGATCGCCTGGGCCGGCGGCCGGTACTCAAGATCGCGGCAGCGTTGTTCGCAGTCTCCGCCATCGCTTCGGCTGTGGCGCCCGACTTCATCTCGCTGGTCGTTGCCCGCATGCTGGGCGGTTTCGGCGTCGGCGCCGCGCTGATCATTGCGCCGATGTACATTGCCGAGATCGCGCCGCCGGACCTGCGTGGCCGGATGGTCTCGTTCAACCAGCTGAACATCGTCATCGGCATCTCGGCGGCATATTTCAGCAACTTCCTGATTTTGAGCCTCGGTCAGTCCGACCTGGGCTGGGTGCAGACGCTGGGCATGGATCATTGGGCCTGGCGCTGGATGCTGGGGGTCGAGGCCTTGCCGGCGATCTTCTATTTCCTGGCACTGTTCTTCGTCCCCGAGAGCCCGCGCTGGCTGATCATGCATCACCGGGACGAGGAGGCGATGGACGTGATGACCCAGGTCAGCGGCCGCGCCGAGGCGGAAGCCGAACTGGCGGACGTCCACGCCTCGATGAGTGCGGCGGCCGGCAGTGACCAGGCGACCCTGCGGGAATTATTCCAGCCGGCGATGAAGCTGGTGCTGACCATCGGCATTTCCATTGCCATCCTGCAGCAGATCACCGGCATCAACTCAGTCTTTTTC
>CALKKN010000062.1 GCA_937995275.1 uncultured Lysobacterales bacterium
GCCGCCCGGAACCGGCCTGCAGACCGTGAACGCCATGCCGCACCTGATTGTGCGCGAGGTGTCGGCAACGCTGATTCTGCTCGCCGGGCTGCTGATTTTTTCGATGTTGGTGAACGCGCCCCTCGCCGAACCGGCCAATCCGGGCCTGAGCCCGAACCCGACCAAGGCGCCCTGGTACTTCATGGGCCTGCAGGAGCTGTTGCTGCATTTCCACCCGGTCTTTTCAGTGTTCGTCATTCCCGCGCTGCTGCTGGCCGGCGTGCTGCTGCTTCCCTGGCTGGTTCGGGACTCCGGCCAGGCGGGCGTCTGGTTCCAGTCCGGCCGGGGCCGGGTGTTGACGCTGCTTTCCGCGGTAGTGGCCGTGGCGGCGACGGCCGGCGCGGTGCTGGTCGACGAGTCGCTGCGGATCGCTGCTGCCGGCGGCCCGCGGATGCTGGGGCGCGGGCTGGTGCCGCTGGTGGTTATCCTGGCCGGCTGCGCCGCCTATGTGCTGTTCCTGGGGCGGGTCTTCCGTTCGAACCGCGAGGAGTCCATCCAGGCGCTCTTTACGCTGGCGGTCACGGCCCTGGTCGTGCTGACCCTGATCGGGGTGTGGTTCCGCGGCGCCGGCATGCAACTGGGCTGGGCGGGCTGACCATGACGGACGAGCGAATCTCACGCCGCAAATTCCTCACCGCGCTGTGGGCCGCGCTGGGTGCGCTGGCCGCGGCCGAATCGATCGCCGTCGTGGTGGGGTTCTTCAGGCCGCGCGCGCCGCGGGGCACGGCAGCCGTGCAGGACCCGGTCGTGGTCGCCGGGCCGGTCGACCGGTTCGAACCCGGCTCGGTGCAGGCCTTCGTGCAGGGCCGTTTCTATCTCGCACGGCTGGAGGACGGGGGTTTCCTGGCGCTGTCGCGCAACTGCACGCATCTCAATTGCACGGTGCCCTGGGTCGCGGATGAGAACCGCTTCGTCTGCCCCTGCCATGCCTCGGCCTTCGACATTCGCGGCGAGGTCGTCAGCGCGCCGGCGCCCCGGGCGCTCGATCTGTACACCGTTGAGATCGAAAACGACGTGGTCCGCGTCGATACCAGCCGGCGCAGCAAACGCGCCACGTTCGCGCCGGAGCAGGTCACGCATCCGAAGCCGCCATGAGCCGGCCGCGCGACAGGACCGTGGTGTGGGAGTGGGCCGGCATTTTAGCGGCGCTCCTCATCGTGGTCGCGCTGCCGGCCTGGTACCTCGTGGCCGAGCGGCCGTCGGACCGTTCCGGCGGGGTGGAGCCCGGGCCCGGGTTCGCCGGCAGCGCCGGCTGCCGCGACTGCCACAATCTGGAGTACGAGGCCTGGCTGGGCTCCCACCACGACCTCGCCATGGACGTGGCCGGCGAGGATTCCGTGCTCGGCGATTTCGACGATTCCGAGTTCACCTCGCACGGCATCACCTCGCGCTTCTACCGGCGGGACGGCCGCTACTTCGTCTACACCAACGGCCCCGGCGGCGAGATGGGTGAGTTCGAAATTACGCACACCTTCGGCTGGTTTCCGCTGCAGCAGTACCTGGTGCCGTTCCCGGGCGGGCGGCTGCAGGCGTTGCACATCGCCTGGGACTCGCGCGACAACCGCTGGTTCCTGGTTTCCCCAACCGGCCCGGCCGAGCCCGACGACTGGCTGTACTGGACCAACGCGGCACAGAACTGGAACGGCATGTGCGCGCAGTGCCATTCCACCAACCTCGACAAGAATTACGATCCCGAAACCGACACTTACGCCACCACGTGGTCCGACATCGACGTCGGCTGCGAGGCCTGCCACGGGCCGGGCTCGGAGCACGTGGCCTGGGCCGAACTGCCGGAAATGGCCCGCCCGCAGGTCGCGAACTTCGACCTGGCCCGGCGCACATCCGGCCTGAGCGCACGCGAGCTGGTCGAACAATGCGCGCCCTGCCACTCGCGCCGCGCGGCCATGGGCGACCTCGAGCACACCGAGGCGGACCTGCTGGACAGTTACCTGCCCAGTTTGCTGACTGAGGAACTGTACTTCGCCGACGGCCAGATCCTGGAGGAGGTGTACGTTTACGGGTCGTTCATTCAGAGCAAGATGTACCGGCAGGAGGTGCGCTGCAGCGACTGCCACGACGTGCACTCCGTCGAGTTGGTCGCGGAGGGAAACGCGCTGTGCCTGCAATGCCACCGGGCCGGGCAGTACGACACCTACGAGCACCACTTCCACAAGCAGGAAGGGGAGGAAGGCGAGCCGATCCGGTCGGCCGAGGGCGAAGTGTTGTTCGAAGTCGGCACCGGCGCGGAGTGCGTGCAGTGCCACATGCCGGGGCGCTACTACATGGTGGTCGACTACCGCCCCGATCACAGCTTCAGAATCCCGGACCCGGCACTGGCTGCCGCAGTCGGCGCCCCGGATGCCTGCCTGCGCTGCCACGTGGACCGGGATGCGGCGTGGTCGCAGCAGACCATGATCGAGTGGTACGGGCCGGGCCGGCGAGCACACTACGGCACGGTCCTCGCGCGCGGGCGGGCCGGCGAGCCCGGTGCGGCAGCGGACCTGGCCCGCCTGGCGGGCGATGCGCTATACCCCGTGAATGTCCGCGCCACAGCCCTCTCGCTGCTGGCCAACTATCCGGGCGGGCCAAGCCGGCAGGCCATTGAGGTGGCGCTGCAGGACGAGGACGCGTTGATGCGGCGTACCGCGCTCAGCCACTGGCAGCCGTCGGCTGCGGGTGAAGTGGTCCGGCTGACCGGGCCGCTGCTCTACGACTCCGTGCAGACGGTGCGGATTGAAGCGGCCCGCCGCCTGGCCGGCGAGCTGAGCGAGGAACTGGACCCCGAACAGCGCGCCCGGTACGAGACGGTGCTGAAGGAGTTCGAGGCCGCCATGCTGTATTCGGCGGATTTCGCCACGGCCCGTCACAATCTGGGCAACCTCTACGCCTCCCTGGGCGAACCCGACCGGGCGGTAGAGCAGTTTCGTAAGGCGCTCCGCATCGACGCGCGGTTCCATCCCGCGGCGGCCAACCTGGCCGTGTTGTACAACATGCGGGGACAGAATCGCGAGGCGGAGGCGGTGCTGAAGGCGGCGCTCGACCTGCAGCCCGACCTGTACGAGCTGGCGTATTCGCTCGGCCTGCTGTACGCGGAACTGAAGCGTTACGGGGAAGCCGCGCAGTACCTGGAACAGGCGTCGCGGGGACTGCCGGCCCAGCCGCGCATTCGCTACAACCTGGGTTTGCTGTACCTTCAGCAGCAGGACCTGGCCGGCGCCGAGCGCGAACTGCGCGCCGCCCTGGAGCTGGCCCCGGACAGCCTGGAGTTCCAGTACGGGTTGGCCAGCTTCTACCTGAACCAGGGTCGATTCGAGGACGCCCGGCCCATTGCCGAAGCCATGGCCGCGACGCACCCCGACAATCCCATCGGACAGCAGATGCTGGAATTTATCGACAGCAATACGGTCCGGTGACGCCGGCAGTCCACGTGGAGGATCGGAATAAAGGGGCCGGATACCTTTTCTTGAAAAAAGGTATCCGGCCCCTTTATTCCTTTATTCAAGGATCGGGCGGGCGTGACGCAATTCGGATAGACACGCCCTTTCCGCACGGTCATAAGTTGATCCACAAAGTGATCGGTGCCGCTTTCGCCGTCTGGTGATTGGCTCTATCATGGTGATCGGCCTGTTCCGAATTTGACAGTGCCGCCTCGGTCCGAACGGAGAAAGTCATGCTCTACGCACCCTGGATTCGCGCCATCTCCATAGCCCTTGTCGCCATGGCGCTGGTTTCCTGCAAGGAGGAACCGCCACCGCCCGCCGAAGCCGTCCGCCCGGTGAAGACCATCGTCATCGATGCCATCGGTGCCGGCGGCATTCGCGAGTTCCCCGGTCGGATCGACGCGAACCGGCAGGCCGAACTGGCCTTTCGGGTGCGGGGCAGGGTAGAGACCATACACGTGAAGGAGGGTGATCAGGTCCAGGAGGGCCAACTGTTGGCCGAACTGGATAAAACCGACTACCAGATCCTGGTCAACAATCAGCAAGCCCAGTTCGACAATGCCGAAAAGAACTACCTGCGGGGCGAGGAACTGATTACATCCGGCGCCATCTCGCGGATGACCTTCGACCGGATGGAAGCCGATTACAAGACCGCGCAGGCCAATCTCGAAACGGCCCGGCAGGACCTGGCCTACACGACCATGACGGCGCCGTTCGGTGGCGTGATCGCCAGGCGTCACGTCGAGAACTTCGAGCAGGTATTGGCCAACCAGAGCGTGTTCACGCTGCAGGAGGTCGACATCCTGGAGGTCAAGGTCGACGTACCGGAGCGCCTGTTGCGACGTCTCAGACGCCGCGCCGGGGGCGACATCCGGGAGGAACACTCGGCCAGGGCGAAAGTGGAGGCATTCTTCCCGCAGAATCCCGCAACCAGCTATCCATTGACGTTCAAGGAAACTGCCACCAAGGCCGACCCCAGCACGCAAACCTTCGAGGTCACCTTCACGATGCCGGCTCCCGAGGACATCAACGTGCTGCCGGGCATGACCGTCTCCGTCCGCGCGGATCTGACCGAGGTGATCGAAGGCGATAAGGTCGTGCTCGTTCCCGGCAGCGCCATTGGCGCCAGCGCCTCGCTCGATCCGCAGGTATGGGTGGTCGATGAAGACACCATGACGGTTCACCCACAACGGGTGGAGGTCGGGGAACTCGAGGGGAATAGCATCCAGGTTCTGGAGGGCCTGCACGGCGGCGAGCGGGTAGTCGTCGCCGGCATTGGTGCGCTGGCCGACGGCATGAAGGTCACGCTGATGCAAACCGGCGAGCAGGCCGAGCCTCGTGAAGGCTCGCCGCGCGGCAACTAGCCGGAGGCCGCGGACCGTGAGTATCGGAGAGTATTCGGTCACCAACAAGGTCGTCTCGTGGCTGCTGGTCATCATCATGGTGGGGGGCGGTATTTGGGGCTTCCGGAGCATGGGCAAGCTGGAAGACCCGGCCTTCACGATCAAACTGGCCAAGATCATCACGCTGTACCCCGGGGCCTCGGCGCAACAGGTGCAGGACGAGGTCACCTACAACCTCGAAGACGCGATCCAGCGGATGGAGCAGGTCCGGCACATCAAGATGTCGATTTCCCGTCCGGGCATGTCCGATATCACCATCGAGTTCAAGGACAAGTATCGGGCGGAGGATTTCCCGGCCATCTACGATGAGCTGCGGCGCAAGATCGCCGACATGCGCGGGCAGTTGCCGCCGGGCGTCCAGGATCCGATCATCGTGGACGATTTTGCGGACGTTTACGGTATTTACGTCGCGCTGACCGGTGAGGGCTATTCCTGGCGGGACCTGTGGGACGCAGCGGATCGCCTCAAGAAGGAGATCGTGCTGGTCGACGGGGTCAGGAAGGTCTCCATCGACGGCGCTCAGCGCGAGGTGGTTTACGTGGAAATCCCGCGCAGCAACTTCGCCGAACTGGGTATCTCGCCGGGGCAGATCGGAGCGGCGCTCCAGTCGCAGAACCTGGTCGTGGAGTCCGGGCGCATCAGTGCCGGCAGCGAGCGCCTGCGCATCTGGCCGACCGGCGAGGCCGATTCGGTCAGCACGATCGGGGATATCCTGATTTCCTCGGCAGGCAGGAAGCTGCTCTACCTGCGCGATATCGCCGCCATCTGGCGCGCGTACGAGGAAGTGCCCAACAAGCTCTACTACGTGAACGGCAAGCCGGCGCTGACCATGGGCATATCCATGGCGGGCGGCGAGAACGTGGTTGCCGTTGGCCAGGCGCTCGACCGGCGGTTGGCCGAACTGCAGGCCGGGGTCCCCGCCGGCATGGAACTCGTTTCGATCTATGACCAGCCAAAGGAGGTCGACAATTCGGTAAACGGTTTCCTGGTCAGCGTGGCGCAGGCGGTGACGATCGTACTCGTCGTGCTGCTGCTGTTCATGGGGGTGCGAACCGGCATCATTATCGGCGCCGTGCTGCTGATCACCGTCGCCGGAACCCTGTTCGTGATGGCCATCTTCGGCATCGAGTTGCACCGCATCAGCCTCGGGGCGCTGATCATCGCGCTGGGCATGCTGGTCGACAATGGCATCGTGGTTGCGGAGGGCATGCTGGTGCGCATGCAGGCGGGCATGAGCGCGCTGCAGGCGGCCGGGGAAGCGGTCGGGAAGACCATCTGGGCCCTGCTGGGCGGCACCGTCATCGGCATTCTCGCTTTTGCGGGCATTGGATTCTCGCAGGACGCTACCGGTGAGTTCATCGGCTCGCTGTTCCAGGTGATTCTGATCTCTCTGATGCTGTCGTGGGTGACCGCGATCAGCACCACGCCACTGCTGTGTTCGCTGTTGTTGAAACCCGGGAGTGGTGACGAGGACAAAGACCCGTATGCCGCCGCGCCTTTCCGGGCCTACCGCGGTGCGGTGGCCTGGGCGCTGCGCAATCGCGCCATCACGATCGGGGCGGTGGTCCTGATGTTCGCGCTTTCGGTGGTCGGCATGGGCAAAGTCGACCAGGCGCTGTTCCCGCCGTCAAACACCCCCATCTTCTTCGTGGACATCTGGGAGCCCGAGGGGTCGGACATCCGGGTAACTCGCGAGGACACGCTCAGGGTGGCCGAATTCCTGCAGCAGCAGGAAGGCGTGATCCAGACCACGTCCGTGGTCGGCGGGCCGCACCAGCGGTTCACGCTGGTGTACGACTCCAAGGAGGCCTCGCCGGTTTATGGCCAGATCATCGTGCAGACGGAAACGCGCGAACACATCCCCGCCATATGGGCCGCGGTGCAGCAGTTCCTGCAGGAGGAACTGCCCCATACGGACCCCATTATCAAGCAGCTGAACATCGGCCCCGGCCGCGACAGCAAGATCGAGGCGCGCTTCCACGGCCCCGATCCGGAGGTGCTGCGCGAGCTGGCCGAGCGGGCCAAGGCGATCATGCGCGAGGACCCGGCGTCCCGGGACGTGCGCGAGGACTGGCGTGAGCCGGTCAAGGTCGTTCGCCCGGTGTTCAACGAGCAGGTCGGCCGGCAACTGGGCATCGACCGGGCGGTGCTGGGCAGCACCATGCTGTATGCCACCGACGGTTACGGCGTGGGCCTGTTCCGCGACAGCGTGCACCTGTTGCCGATGCTGCTCCGCGCGCCCGCAGATGAGCGCGGCAACATGGCCTTCCTGAACGACGCGGTCGTCTGGAGCCCGGTGCTTGGCCGGACGGTCCCGGTGGCCCAGGTCATCGAGGGCTTCGAGACGATCCTTGAGAACCAGCTGATTCGCAGCCGTGACCGCATCCAGACCATCATCGCGAGCTGCAACAGCAAGGAAGAACTCACCACGCCATTGTTCGAGCGTTTGCGCCCGCAGATCGAGGCCCTGGAGCTGCCGCCCGGATACAGCCTGAGCTGGGGCGGTGAATTCGAGGACTCGACCCGGGCGCAGACGGCGCTGTTCGGCGCGTTGCCGCCGGCCTTCCTGGCGATGATCATCGTCAGCGTGCTGTTGTTCGGCAAGGTCCGTCAGCCGCTGATCATCTGGCTGGTGGTGCCGCTGGCGCTGATCGGCATCAGCGCGGGTCTGCTGGGCTTCAGGGGGGCGTTCGACTTCATGTCGCTGCTCGGCGCGCTGTCGCTGGTCGGGCTGCTGATCAAGAACGCCATCGTGCTGATCGAGGAGATCGACCAGGAGATCGACAGCGGAAAACCGCCTTATGCGGCCATCCTGGACTCCTGCGTCAGCCGCCTTCGCCCGGTGGTGCTGGCCGCCGCGACGACGATCCTCGGCCTGATTCCGCTGTTGCCGGATGTCTTCTTCGTCAACATGTCCATCACGATCATGGCCGGACTGGGCTTTGCCTCGGTGCTGACGCTGATCATCGTGCCGGTGCTGTACGCGGTTCTGTTCCGTATCCCCGCCAATGGCGGTGCCGCGCAGTCGGCCTGATAGACTCGGGCCTGAGAAGCCGGCGCCGTGCCTGCGCGCGATCTCGTAATCGAGAAGCTTGCCGTTTCCGCCGACGGCTCCCTGCTGGTGGACGCGCAGCTACGGCAGGAGTCGGCCCTGTTGTTCCAGCCGGGCGCGCAACTGCAGATTTTGCGGGCGGACGGCCCGGAGATGCTGTACAGCGGTAATCTCGCGGCGTCCCTGCGAATCGCCTGGCTGCCGCGCGGCGGTTACCGCCTGCAATGCCGCCTGCATGACCTGGCTCTGCCTTCGGGCGACTACCGGGCCCGCCTGATCCTGTTTGCCGAGCTGGCGCGCGAGCGGACGGCGCTGACAGAAAAAACCGTACCCTTCACCATCGCCCCGGGGCTGGAGGTCGAACGGTCGCAAAAGCCGGTCTGGTCATTGCAATCGCTTCCCGGGACGGTGCCCGTGGAGGACCTGGCCTGGAGCCGCGGCCACGAAGACTGGTTCTTTCGCCACTTCGACCATGCCGCGCTGGTGGTCACCGATTACCTGCTGCAGCAACACCCCCTGCTGAAGGGGCGGATCCTGGACATTGGCTGCGGCGACGGCCTGATCGACCTGGGGATCTTCCTGCGGATGCAACCGGAGGAACTGGTCGGAATCGATCCGTTCCGGGGTTACGAGCGCCTGCCGGATGTCCTGGCCGAAAACGGGCTGCCGGCGGATCTGCTGGAGGATCCGCGCCTGCGTTTCCGCTCGGAGGATGCCAACGCCGTTCCCTATCCGGACGATTACTTCGACGTCGTGGTGTCCTGGGGTTCGCTGGAGCACATCGCCGGCGGCTACGCGCAGGCTCTGGTCGAGATTCGCCGGGTGTTGAAAAAGGACGGGTTGCTGTTCGTCCATCCCGGCCTCTACTACGGGGCGCTGGGCAACCACCTCGGCGAATTCTTCGACGACCCCTTGATCCATCTCAAGCTGCCGCCCGAAGAACTGCGCGACGCGGTACTCGGCAAGGAGCCGCAGCGCATCGACCGCGCCGGGCACATCGCGACGCCGGCAGAGTACTGGCAGTGGTACACCGAGCTGAATCCGATCACGGTCAGCGGGTTCGAGCAGGAACTGCGCAGTCTCGGTTTCGAGCCGTGGCGCGTCGCCGTGCGCAGCAGCGACCTGGTCGAGTACACTCCGGAGTTGCAGGGGTTCCCGATGCAGGACCTGGCGACGGCCGAACTTTACCTGTCAGCCTGGAACCGGAAGCCGTAGCCCCGGCCTGTAGGAGCGGCTTCAGCCGCGATTTGAGGGTGGGGGTATCAACCCATCGCGGCTGAAGCCGCTCCTACAAGCCCTGCTCGGACCACAGTGCGTCGATGATTGGGCTGGCCAGCCGCTTTTCCTGCGCAAACAGGCCCACCTCGTAGGGCGCCAGTTCCGGCTGCACGTCGAGCACGCGCACCGTCTCCGCGAGGGCGCTGTTGTCGAGCACGATGTGCGGCACCACGCCCACGCCGAAACCCAGGCTGACCATGCTGACGATCGCTTCGTTGCCGGCGACTTGAGCATAGACCGTGGGGGTTGCGCCGAGCCTGCGGAACCATGCGTCGACGCGGCTGCGCCCGACACCGCGTTCGGGCAGGATCATGGGGGTTCGGCTCCACGCTTCGGCGCGGGAACCAGGCCCGGCGTCCGGCAACCGCCGGCGCTCCGATTTCGCGGCGATGAAGACCAGCGGCGATCGGGTAATCGGCCGGAATGCCAGGCCCGTCGGCAAGCGGCCGGGCCGGGCGCCGATGGAGAGGTCCTCGTTGCCGGCGAGCACGCGGTTGACGGCTTCCTCGGGATCGCCGGTGTGCAGCCGGATTTCGACGCCCGGGTGGTCCGCCCGGAACCGGGTCAGCATGTCGAACAGGAAACTGTACGAGGCGGTGACTGAGCAGTACATGCTGATCTGGCCGTGGAGTTCGCCGGCCGCTTCCATCAGGCTGTTGCGGATG
>CALKKN010000063.1 GCA_937995275.1 uncultured Lysobacterales bacterium
ACGAGTACGGCGACATCCAGGGGCTGGTCACGCTGGACGATATCCTCGAAGAGATCGTCGGCGAGTTCACCGCCGAAAGGGGTTCCCGCACCCGCGAAATCCGCCTTCTCGAAGACGGCAACTACCTCGTGGACGGCGCCGTGTCGTTGCGCACGCTGAACCGCAACATGGACTGGAATCTGCCGGAAAACGAAGCCAGCACCCTGAACGGCCTGCTACTCGAAGAACTCGGCGAGATCCCGACCGGCAAGGCCAGCCTGAAGATCGGGCCGCACATCATGACCATCCTCGAAATCAAGGAAAACGTCATCGGCAAGGTTCTGGTCAAGCCGAACTGGATGCCCGGGTGACCAGGCGGCCCCACGCGACACGCAGACCGATGGCAGCGGCCGTCGCCACCACAAAGATCATCAGCAGATAGAGAACGCCGCTCAGGCCGAAGAACTCCGGTCGGCCGAACAGTGTCGTCCAGGCGCGGTGGAACAGCCGAAAGCTGACGGCATGGGTCAGGAACATCGAGTAGGCGTAGGGAGAGAGCCGGCGCAACCCGGCTGCAATCGCCCCGCCCCCGCTTTGCAGAACGCTCATCAACGCGATACAGCCGACGACGCTGACCACCTTGACCGTGAAGTCCAGCCACAGGAACAGCGTGAGATATTCGGCCTTCGGGTACCGCACGTACACCGCACTGGCGAGGGTGGCCACCAGCAAGAACAGCGCCATCAGCGCGAAGTTGAGGGTCCGGTTTTCGATCAGCAGGTCCTTCGAATGGAGGAACAGCACGATACCGGTGTAGAAGGCGAATACGATATCGAAGCGCATGAACCACAGCGGGTAGACCGGAATCAGGAACACCGAGTCGAGATAGATGCACTTCCAGGCCATCCACAGCATCACTGCAAAGTTGACGTATTTGATCCGGGCCACCGCCAGCAGCAACGGCAGCAGCAGAAAACAGGTGAACAGATCCTTCAGGAAAAACAGCGGCTGGTTGGCCGGCAGCTTGTAAAACGCAAAAGTCGCCTGCAACCAGCCGTAGGCATCGAAGGGGTAGATCGACAGGTCCGCGCGGAAATTGGGGTCAGCGGCCTGGCCCGGATAGGTGATCAGAACGATGTACAGCAGGTTGGCCCAGATCAGCGGCCAGACCAGGCGCGCTCCCTTGCGCCCCAGAAGCCTGAAATAACCGTAGTTGCGCAGACTGTGGACGGCCAGGTAGCCCGAGATCAGGCTCAGCAGCGGCACACCGCTTTTGGCCAGCGCCGATTTCAGGAACACCGTCAGCCAGTTGGAGACACTCAGCGGGCTCTCCCCGAGCAGCAGGCTGTCGCTGTCGAGCGCAAACAGGTGCGCCAGCATCATGAACAGGATGAGCAGCGGACGGATGATGGTGATCGCTGCCGACGTTTGAGGCGGGGGGACAAAGCTCATGAATGCTTAGGAGCCGAAGGCGAAAGAAGGGAAGCGAGACTCTTTTTCGTATTGCCGGCTGGGTTCCCTGTTCACGATCATTTCTTCCCGGGCCCGAATATTTCCTCCAGCGCATCCGCAATGTGGTTCAGCGGGGTCACCCGCAGGCCCGGGAGCGACTTGCGGGGCACGTTGGCCGCCGGCACCAGCGCGCGGGTGTAGCCGTGCCCGGCCGCCTCGCGCAGGCGCTGTTCGCCGTCGTGCACGGGCCGGACCTCGCCCGAAAGCCCGACTTCCCCGAAGCAGATCATCCGGTCCTCCACGGCCCGGTCCCGGAAACTCGAATACAGGGCCAGCAGCATCGGCAGGTCGGCCCCGGTCTCCGTCACCCGCATGCCGCCGACCACGTTGATGAAAACGTCGTGGTCGGACAACGCGACGCCGCCGTGGCGATGCAGCACGGCCAGCATCATCGCCAACCGGTTGTGCTCGAGCCCCAGCGCTACCCGCCGCGGATTGTTCAGGTGACTAGGATCGACCAGGGCCTGGACTTCCAGCAGGATCGGGCGGGTACCTTCGCGCACCACGGTGATGATGCTGCCGGATACCGGTTTCGAATGCCCAGACAGGAAGATCGCCGACGGATTTTTGACTTCCTTCAGTCCCTTGCCGGTCATCGCGAACATGCCCAGTTCGTTGACCGCGCCGAACCGGTTCTTGACCGCGCGCACGACCCGGTAGCGGTTGCTGCCGTCGCTCTCGAAGTACAGCACCGTGTCGACCATGTGCTCGAGCACCCGCGGCCCGGCCAGCGCCCCCTCCTTGGTCACGTGGCCCACCAGCACCACGCAGCAGCCCTTCTCCTTCGCCCAGCGCACCAGCGCCGCCGCCGACTCGCGGACCTGGCTGACCGAGCCCGGGGCGGACTCCAGCAGTTCCGTGAAGACCGTCTGGATCGAGTCGACCACCAGCAGGCGCGGCTGTTCGCGATCGGCATGCCCGAGAATCTGCTGGACGGAGGTCTCCGTCAGGCAGCGGATAGCGGCCAGGTCGAGCCCGAGGCGCCGCCCGCGCATGCCCAGTTGCTCGAGTGACTCCTCACCGGTGATGTACAGGCAACGCGAGCGGGCGCCGAGCGCGGCCACCAATTGCAGGAGCAGCGTGGACTTGCCAATGCCGGGATCGCCTCCCAGCAGGATGACCGAACCCGGCACGATGCCGCCACCGAGTACGCGATCGATCTCCCCGACCCCGACCGGCAGGCGCTCCACGGACTGGTCATCGATCGAGGACAGGTCCTTGATCTCGTTGCTGAGCTGCCCCGAGTAGCCGCCCAATCGCGCCCGTGACGGACTCTCCGCCGCCGTTTCGACGATGCAGTTCCAACCCTTGCAGTCGGGGCACTGCCCGGCCCATTTACTGAGCCGGACGCCGCAGTTCTCGCACTGAAAAGCGTTTTTGTTCCTGGCCAATTGATTATTCCATCGGGGACCTGAGACTTGTATCAGATTGACACTGTGACCTCCAGCCCATATCTCATTCGCGTAGAGTTTCCTACAATGGCAACGGGTCGAACGGCTGCAGAGGGTCCATGGAAAGCCAGCAGGAACAACCGCTGATCGGCGAATCGCCCGTTTTTCTCGAGGTCCTGGAACGGGTTTCGCGGGTCGCGCAGCTGAACCGGCCCGTGCTGGTCATCGGCGAGCGCGGCACCGGCAAGGAACTGGTCGCGGCCCGCATTCACTACCTTTCGCCGCGCTGGGACAGGCCCTTCGTCAAGCTCAATTGCGCCGCTCTTGCCGAGTCCCTCCTGGAGACCGAGCTGTTCGGTCACGAGGCCGGCTCCTTCACCGGCGCCGTGCGCAGGCGGCTAGGCCGTTTCGAACTGGCCAACGAGGGCAGCCTGTTCCTCGACGAACTGTCGAACACGTCGGAACGGGTCCAGGAAAAAGTCCTGCGCGTTATCGAGTACGGGGAGCTCGAGCGGGTTGGCGGCAACGACACCATCCTGACCGACGTGCGCATCATCGGCGCGACCAACGAGGACCTGCCGGCACTCGCGGAGGAGGGCCAGTTCCGCCCAGACCTGCTGGATCGCCTGGCCTTCGATGTGATCACGCTGCCGCCGCTCCGGGAACGCCCGGAGGACATCCTCCCGCTGGCCGAACATTTCGCTGTGAAAATGTCCGGTGAATTGGGTCTGGACCTCTTCCAGGGCTTCAGCGAACGCGCGCGCAACCTGTTGATGGACTACGCCTGGCCGGGCAACGTGCGCGAACTCAAAAACGTCGTCGAGCGAGCCGTGTACACCGCACTGGGTGACGAGCGGCCGATCGCCGACATCGTTTTCGATCCGTTCGACTCGCCGTGGCGACCGCGTCCGGCAACGGCCGACGAAGCGGCCGACGGCGCAAGCTGGGCACCGGGCAAGCCGTACGATTTCAAGCAGTTCATCCAGGACCGCGAAATCGACCTGCTCAAGGCGGCCCTGGAACAGTGTCGCTTCAACCAGAAGAAAACCGCGGAATACCTCGGCATGACCTACCACCAACTGCGGGGCTATCTGCGCAAGTACGAACTGACCGACGCCGAGTAGCGGGTTCAGTCGCCGTACTGCGGGTAGGCGTGCTCCGGCGCAAAATTGAGGAAGCGCAGCCAGTGGCCCTGGAAGGTCAGCATGACCGTGCCGGTCGGACCGTTGCGATGCTTGCCGATGATGATCTCGGCCTTGCCCTTGTCCGGGGAGTCTTCGTTGTAGATCTCGTCGCGGTAGATGAACACGATCAGGTCCGCGTCCTGCTCGATGGAACCCGATTCCCGCAGGTCGGCCATGACCGGCCGCTTGTTCGGCCGCTGCTCCAGCGCCCGGTTGAGCTGTGACAGGGCGATGACCGGCAGGTGCAGTTCCTTGGCGATCGCCTTCAGCGACCGTGAGATTTCGGCAATCTCGGTGGCCCGGTTCTCGCGGGTCCCGGGCACGGCCATCAACTGCAGGTAGTCCACCACGATCATGCCGATGTCGTGCTCGCGTTTCATGCGGCGGGCCCGGGCGCGCACTTCGGCGGGCGACAGCGCCGGGGTCTCGTCGATGAAGATGTGGCTCTTGTGCAGCAGGTTCATCGCCGAGGTCAGCTTGGGCCAGTCGAGGTCGTCCAGGCTGCCGGTGCGCAGCCGGGTCTGGTCGATACCGCCCAGCGACGAAAACATTCTCCTGACCAACTGCTGGGCCGACATCTCCATGCTGAAGATCAGCACCGGGATCTCGTGCTTGATGGCGGCGGTTTCGGCGATGTTCATCGCCAGCGTCGTCTTGCCCATCGACGGGCGCCCGGCCACGATGATCAGATCGGAGTCCTGCAGCCCCGCGGTCTTCTGGTCGAAGTCCTTGAAGCCCGTCGCGATGCCGGTGATGTCGCCCTCGTGCTCCGCCAGTTCCTGCAGGCGTTCGATGGCTTCCTTGATGGCGTCCTGGACCGAAATGAAATTCGACCCGGCCCGCATTTCCTGATCGGCGATCGCAAAGACCTTGCGCTCGGCCTCCTCCAGGAGATCGCGGCTGTCGCGCCCGTCGGATGCGAACGCGCCGGAGGTTATCTCGGCGCCCACGTCGATGAGCTGACGCAGGATCGATTTTTCGCGGACGATTTCGGCGTAGGCCCGGACGTTCGCCGCGCTGGGCGTGTTCGAGGCCAGTTGGCTGATGTAGCCGCCGCCGTCGACCTGGTCGACCTCCCCGTGGGATTCGAACCACTCGGTCACCGTCACGGCGTCGCAGGGACGCCCTTTGTGGCTCAATTCCTGGATTGCCCGGAAGATCAGGCGGTGGTCTTCCCGGTAGAAGTCCGGTTCCGTGACGACGTCCGCGACCTGGTCATAGGCCCGCGGCGAGAGTAGCAAACCCCCGAGTACCGCCTGTTCACCCTCGATCGAATGAGGTGGAACCTTGATGTTCTCGACGGTAGCGAGTTTGGGGGTTGGCATTCCCTATTCCGGGTTGACGGTGACCTTGATCTCGGTTTCGACGTCCGCGTGCAGGTGCACGGGCACGACGTGCTCGCCAGTATAGCGGATCGGGCCCTCACCCATGACGACCTCGGCTTTCTCCAGCCGGATGCCCCTCTCGGTGACGGCGTCCGCGATTTCCCGCGGGCCGATCGAACCGTAGAGCTTGCCCTCGTCGGACGCGTTGGCGGACACCGTAACTTCGAAGCCTTCCAGGGCTGCCTTGCGCTCCTCGGCAGATGACAGCTTCTTCCAGGCCAGCTTCTCGAGTTCGGCGCGGCGGGCTTCGAAATCGGCAAGGTTCTTGGCCGTCGCCGGCACCGCCTTGCCGCTCGGGACGAGGTAATTGCGGCCGTAACCCGGCTTCACTTTCACCTTGTCCCCGAGATCGCCCAGGTTCTGTACTTTCTCAAGCAGAATCAGTTCCATCGTATATCTCCTGGCTGATCAGTGAATCACTGGTTGTCGGTGTACGGCAGCAACGCGAGGTAGCGTGCGTGCTTGATCGCCGTCGCCAACTGGCGCTGGTAACGCGCCTTGGTGCCCGTGATCCTGCTGGGTACGATCTTGCCGGACTCACCGACGTATTGCCTGAGGGTGTTCACGTCCTTGTAGTCGATCTCGGTGACACCTTCAGCGGTGAAGCGACAGAATTTCCTGCGTCTGAAATGACGTGCCATCTGGGTTCTCCTGTTCCTGCTCAGGCGCCGGCGCCTTCAGCGCCGTCTGTTTTGGTTGATTCATCGGCCGACTGCTCCGACGAGGCCACCTCTTCTGCGGGTTTCTCGTCACTCGCTTCGTCGGAGGCCGGTGCACTTTCGACCTTGCTGCCGTCGTCCCTGCTGCCGGCTTTGCCGGCCTTGTCACCGTCGTCGCGGCCGGCACGGCCTTCATAGCTGCGTCCGGAGCGGTCCTTCTCTTCTTTCGCCTTCAGCATCAGCGACTGCTCGACGATCGCTTCCTGACGGCGCACCGTCAGGTGCCGCAGGACGGCATCGTTGAAGCGGAAAATACCTTCCAGTTCGGCCAGCGTCGCACCGTCGCACTCGATGTTCATCAACACGTAGTGCGCCTTGTGCAGCTTGGCGATGGGATAGGCCAACTGGCGGCGGCCCCAGTCTTCCACGCGGTGGATCTTGCCGTCCGCCGCCTCGACGATGGAACGGTAACGCTCCAGCATGGCGGGGACCTGTTCGCTCTGGTCCGGGTGAACCAGAAAACATATTTCGTAATGCCTCATTGTGACTCCTTATGGGTTTGTCAGTGCACATACCGCGCACCACCAAAGCTTCCCGGGGATGCGGAGGTGCCACGGCGTGGACCGGGCATCCGAGGTGAAGCAAGGATTGCGTGCCCCGTTGCCAGGACACAGCCGATAAATTATATCAGGGTTCAGGTGATGGTGAAACTTTCACCGCAACCGCACTCATCGGTGACGTTCGGGTTGTTGAACAGGAAGGTCGAGCCAAGCCCCTCGGAGACGAAATCGACTGTCGATCCGTCCAGAAAAGAAAGGCTGTCCTGGTCGACGACGACCTTCACGTCATCCTGTTCGAAGACGATATCTTGCGTGTCGACGTCTTTGGCCAGCTCGACCACGTACGCCCAGCCGGAACAGCCGGTTTTCCGCACGCCCAGCCGCAGCCCCACCCC
>CALKKN010000064.1 GCA_937995275.1 uncultured Lysobacterales bacterium
TGGACGAGGCCGCAGCCGCGGTCGCGAGGCTGCGCGAGCTGGCACCGGACCTGACGGTATCCGGACTCCGTGTGCGCTGGCCCTTGCGCAACAAGGACCAGCTGGAAATGATCCTCGACGGACTGCGGCGCGCCGGCTTACCGGAGTGATCCCGGTGAAACTTAGTCATTCCCGATACGTCGGACCGCGCAAGCGGGGCGGTCCGACGTATCGGTCTTGCAACGGTGCCACCTTTGCAAGATTCCCGCTTCCGCGGGGATGACGGGTTTAACTTAGTGTTCTTAAGATTTGGCCTGGGTTAAATAGAGGGTTTATAATCCCCCTGCTCAGGGAAATACTATTTGCGTCAATACCATAATTCATAAGAGGAGGGATTCCAAATGAATCGAAAAAGCATCTCCAGGGCCTGTCGTCGGATCTCTATATGCGCGCCTGTCATGGCTACGACACTGATCAGCACCAGTCACGTACTTGCCTCTGAACCCATGGCCAACGCCTGTCCGGTGGACGGCTGCGAGGTTAAAATCCTTGTGGTGAAACCGGCGGGAGACGAGTTGCAGCTCACCTTCAAGGCCAATTTCAAGCCCGATGTGTCGAAAAACCATCTCCACGTCTGGTGGGGCGAACAATACGACGTCAAGCAGGTCGGTAGAAATGCCAAGACATTCGGGGTGGAGAAGGGAAAATGGCACCGGCACGACGATTATCCGGACTACACCACCAAGGGCGCCGCATCGACCAGCATTCGTGAAGATGCCGTAACCATTTGCGTTACCTCGGCAGACCGGAATCACAACGTTCTGGATGCAACCCTTTATCATTGTGTCGATGCCAGCGATCACCTGTAATGGATCGACGCGTGCATGAAGCTGCCAGCCTACGTCGGCCGCTACGAGGTTCGCAATGAAATAGGCCGCGGCGGCTTCGCCGTTGTCGTTCGCGCCTGGGACGAGGAGCTGCAATCCTTCGTTGCGGTCAAGATTCTGCACGATGTGCTGACCGACGACGAGGAGCTCATGTCGCGCTTCCTCGACGAGGCGCGCCTGCTGCGGCGTATTCGCTCGCCCCACGTCGTCACCGTCCACGATATCGGCCGGCTCAACGACGGGCGTCCCTACTTCGTGATGGATTTCGCCGATCGAGGCACGCTCGAGCCACGCCTGCGCAAGTACCAGGATTCGACCGCCCCCGACCCACAGGGCCTCATGGCATTGGTGGATGCCCTGGCCGACAGCCTGTCCGACCTGCACGAAGCCGGTGTCGTGCATCGCGACATCAAACCGGCCAATATCCTGTTCCAGCTCGTTCGCCGCGGGGTGAACGCCGACGGCGTGACCGCGACATCGGCGATTTCCGAGGTTACCCTCGTCGGCACCGATGAACGTATTCTCGTGGGCGATCTCGGCATCGCCAAGGATCTCGCCAGCCGCGGCAGCGACGCTACTGTTGTCGGGGGCACGCCACGCTATCAGGCGCCCGAGCAGGCCCTGGCCACGGCGGAGATCACGCCGGCCGCGGACATATACGCGGCCACCGCAATGTTGTGGCACCTGGTCATGGGACAGCGACCGCCGCCGTCGGAGGAGCTGGAACACGAGCTCGCCAGGCTGCCATCGGCCTGGCATAACGTCTTCGAACGGGGCATGGCCTTCAAGCCGGAAAACCGATTCCCCAATGTTAACGACTGGAGATTTGCGATTCACGAGACGCTTGCGGCCGATACGCCGCCTACGCAAAGCCGGGCGGCCACGCAGGCGGCGCCCGTCGTGGCCGCCTGCCCCTACAAGGGCCTGGCCGCCTACCAGATCGACGATGCGCAATTTTTCTTCGGCCGCGAGGTCCTGATCGACGAGCTCGTGCGGCGCCTGCAAACCCACCAGGTGCTCACCGTTGGCGGACCGTCCGGCAGCGGCAAGTCTTCGCTGGTACGCGCCGGCCTTATTCCCGCGATCCGCGCAGGCGCACTGCTGGGGCGCGAGAGCTGGCAGGTCGCCCTGTTCACCCCGGGCCGCGACCCCATGGCCGAGCTCTACTTCCAGGTCACCGGCACGCCGTCACGAGGCGGCCTTACCATTGGCTTCGAAGACCTGCTGGAGCGCCCGACGATGGCCCGTCACCTCAGTTGGAAGGACGGCGTCGAACGCCCGCTGGTTCTGTGCATCGATCAGTTCGAGGAGCTTTTTACGCTGGCAACGGCAAAGCAGCGAAAACAGTTCATCCGCGCGGTCTCGGCCATGACCGACCCGGCCGACAGCAAGGTGCGGGTCGTCATCGCGGTACGCGCCGATTTCTACGGCCAATGCGCCCAAATCCCCTGGCTGGCGGAACGCATTACCCACAACCAGGTACTGGTCGGGCCGATGACCGATGCAGAGCTTCGCCGCGCCATCGTCGAACCGGCGCGCCGATCCGGCCTGCATGTCGAAAGTGGCCTGGTGGACGCTATCATCGACGAGGCCGGCCACGAAGCGGGGTCGCTACCGCTGGTGGCCCATGCGCTGGTCGAGACATGGTCGCGCCGGCGGGATAACGTTTTGACCCTGCAGGGATTTCACGAGGCGGGGGGCGTGGCCGGCGCGATAAGCCAGACCGCCGAGGCTACCTTCCAACAACGCTTCGACGAGGCAGAACGCACCGCGACCCGGCGTCTTTTCCTGCGCCTGGTGACTTCGGGATCGAGCGCATCCGACACCCGCCGCGTGATTGCCCGCAGCGATATCGAGCAGGATTCACAGCCCGAGATCATGGATCGCGTCATCGCCGGCCTGACCGAGGCCCGGCTGTTGACCGTCGACGATAAAACCGTGCAGATCGCCCACGAGGCGCTGCTGCGCACCTGGCCGCGTTTACGCGGCTGGATCGAAGAGTCACGCGACGATTTACGCCTGCGCCAGCGCATCAGCCACGCGGCGGCGGAATGGGAAGCGGTGAACCGCGACCCGGACATGCTCTATCACGGCACACCGTTGTTAACCGCGCTCGAATGGGCGGAAAAGAATCCGGACCAGCTCGACGCCCTCGGGCGTGAATTCCTTGACGCATCAGCCGAAATGAGGGCACGGGCGGAGGCCCGGGCCGCGGAGCGGGAACAAAGATCCCGAAGACTACGCCGCATCGCCATTGCCGCCCTGTCGATCCTGGCGCTGGGCACCACCGCTGCCTCTATTGTCGCGTTCTACGAATACCGCGAGGCGCGAAGCAACGAGCAGCGCGCCGAGATGGCGACCGCCGAGGCCCGCGATCGGTTCGCCGGCGCCCTCGGCGCGGTGGCCCACGGGCTGGTCGACAAAGATCCATTGCTGGCGCTGATCCTCGGGGCCGAGGCCGTGGCGCGCGCGGAAACCACGCCGCCGGCCTATGACGCGCGCGTGGCCATGGTGACGGCGCGGCGATTCCTCGAGCAGGGAGGACCATTTTTGATCGGCAGCCCAATAGCCGTGGGCGATACGCTGGTTATCGCTCTGAGCCCCGATGGCTCACGGCTTGCAACCGGCCGGCGTAACGGTACCGTCGAACTCTTCGACACCGCGACCGGCGATCGGATCGGTCCGGGTTTACTCGGCCACTCGGGCGGTATCTGGGACGTGGAATTCGGACCCAACGGCCGCTGGCTGGCGTCGGCTGGCGCCGACGGCGTTATCCACCTGTGGGATCTCGACAGCCGGCAGTTGACCCGGCTGGGGGAGATCGACGACGTCGTCATGAGCATCTGTTTCAGCCCGAGCGGGGCCACCCTCGCCTCGGCGAACGGGGACGGCACGGTGCGTCTGTGGGACGTCGGCCGCGGCATTCCCATTGGCGAGCCGCTGGTCAAACGCACTCTCGCCTTCAAGGTGATCGAGTTCACCCCGGACGGGCAAGGGCTGGTAGCCGGCAATAACGACGGCAATCTCTACGGCTGGGCGCTGCCGTCGCGCGAGCCGCTTTTCGAGCCGATTCGCGGCCCTGACACGAGCCACCTGGCGAAACTGGTGTTCAGCCCCGACGGCAGCCGTATGGCGGCCACCAGCACCGACGGTAAGTCGATCGTGCTCGGTTATCCCGATGGTCGCCCCCTTGGACAGGCTTTCAGCCCGGACAGCCGCATTAGCGGAGTCGAATTCGCACCCGACGGCCTGACCCTGATCGGCGGCAGCGGCGACGGTTCGGTGCGCCTGTGGGACGTCGATCGACACAAACTGCTGAAAAAGACACCGAGCGGACACAGCCGGGCTATCATCGACGCCGGATTGAGTCGCGACGGTCGTTTGCTGGCAACCCTCGGGCAGGACCAGCTGGTTCGCATGTGGCGCCTGGACAGGGCTTATCCGGCGGCCACGGCGCGCGAGGTTACCGGCCCGAAAGCCAAAGGCCTGGCATTAAGCAGCGATGGGCGCCTGCTGGCGGCGGGCGACAGTATTGGCGTCGTGCAGGTCTGGCAACCGGGGCGCGACCAGGGCCCGCGCCTGCTCGGCGGCCACGAGCACGAAGTGTGGGCACTGGCGTTCTCACCCGGTACCTCGCTCATGGCGTCGGCCGACCGTAGCGGTCAACTGCGCCTGTGGGACGCCGCCACGGGTGCGCTGCGCTGGTCGGTTAGCGCCGAGCCGGAAGCCATCTGGTCGGTCGAATTTACCCCCGACGGCAGTGAAATCGTGACTGCGAGCGACACCCGGATCGCGTTCAGGGCGATGGAGACCGGGGACGCGCAACGGGTTCTGCCCTACGATGGCGGCGCGATTACGCGGGCCAGGTTATCGCCGGACGGCAGCCGGGTCGCGGTGACCTCGGTGGACGGTAAGATCAGACTGTTCGATACAGCGCAAACTAAACTGGTCAGGGAAATCGAGGCCGACGACAACGCGTTGTGGAGCGCCGCCTTCAGCCCGGACGGCCGCCACCTGGCGACGGCGTCGAGCGACGAGGTCGTCGCGTTGTGGGATATCGCCACGGGCAAACAGCTGGCAGCGTTTGCCGGTCATTCGGGTGGGGCGACCGACATCGCCTGGCTCGACGACAGCGTCACCCTGGCGGCCGTCGACCGCAGCGGTAACCTGCACCTGTGGGACGTCAACAGCGGCCGTCGACTGTCGGCGCCGTGGCCGGCACACGCGGGCGCCAGTTGGCGAATAACGCCGCACCCGGACGGACGGCAGTTCGGCACCTCTGGCGACGACGGACGCGTGATGCTGTGGAACGAGCTCAGCGTGATCCGGGCCTGCGAGATTGGAGGACATGCTTTCGACCAGACGCGGCGCCGGCAATACCTCGGCGAAACCGAGCGTTCGGTGGCTTGCGATCAGGAACCCTGATCCACACCCTCGGAGTCGGGCTGTCCAATCGTTACCTCGTAGCGTATAACTTCTGCCTCCGGCGCGGTTGCTGGCACTCCCGGAGAAATCGTGCCGGATCCGGTCAGCAACACAGTTTCGCGCTTCAACAGGAATTCGTAGCCATCTTGCGCCGTGACGAAGCTGCCCGAAGAACTTTGATCGGTAAGCTGAACCTTACCGCGCCGCACTGCTATTTTGGCGTGCTCACGCGATACCCATGGATGCTCGATAACAACGTCGTTGTCGGACGAACGGCCAATTGCCACGGTTTTCCTGTCAACACAGTCGAAGTTCTGGTTCGCGTAATGCAGTGTCACCGTCACCACAGGCGCCTGACGCCTTTCATGTCGCGCATCGGAAACCGCGGGCGACTTGCCGACCACGGTGCGCAACTGCGAGCCCTCGTCGAGCAACGCAAAAACCCCGGTGGCCGCATCCCTGCCCTTGAAAGTGATAGTGTCGAGTGGATACATGCGACATCGCTCCGCTTCCGGAAGCCGTTCGACGAAGCTTTCACTGGCGAGCAGTTCACCCGGTTTTGCCATCGCGCTGAGGCGGGCCGCGATATTCACGCTGTCACCGAAGATATCATCGCGGGCTCGAATGACGTTGCCAAAACTCGCGCCCACGTGAATGGAGAGCGATGCGCCGGTTATTTTCTGCGACAGCATCTCGCGTGATGCCTCGAGCGCGGCCAGGGTATCGGTAAAAATAGCAAGCACATCGTCACCCTTGGAACGGATGAAAGTGCCGCCCTGACGCTCAACGATGGCCATCATGTTGTCGAGGCATTTGCCGACCTGGCGTAGCGCATCGGTATCACCAACATCGTCATACAACGCGCTACTGCCGCTGATGTCTGCCATCACAATGGCAACTGCAAGATCGTTTTCTGACATGGTCCGAAACAAAAGCTGGATTGCTGCCTAGTCTACCTCCTAAACGGCGGCAAGTAATCAGTGAAAGTTATCTGGATAATTCCCGGCAGAGCGAAGTCACCGGCGAAGAGTTCCATCCGCTCAGGTACGACGGCATGCCGGCGGCTGCCCTCGAGGCTATCGTCGGCCTG